>JAFOBJ010000055.1 GCA_017381865.1 Bacteroidales bacterium | reverse complement strand
CCAAACCACCAGTTATCTTTTAAACTTTGACTTTTGACTTTTGGCTCTTGGCTGTTGAGCTCTTTTGTCTATAGAACAGATAAATGAGAGGTTTGTTTTAAAGGATGTGATTTTTTGCTGTGAGCCACGGGCTGTGAGTTGTGAGCAATAGTGATGTAGTAATGTAGTAATGTAGTGATGAGTATTCATTGTAAATTGTAAATCTCCCATAGCTCACTGCTCATAGCTCATAGCTCAAGGCTAAAATGATAGAAAAAACCTCTTGCATAATAGTTTTAAAAATCGTAAGTTTGCCTACATAAAAAAATAGTTTTATTATGGAAAAAATCAACAACGAAAACATGGGTTTGCCTGAAAACGCTCAGCGTGAATTGGCTCCTGACGAGGTCTATAAACCGATATTATCTGCGGATAAGAAATACAAGGAAATCACTGTATGGTCCGTCACTATCGGTCTGTTAATGACAATTTTATTCTCTGCAGCTGCTGCTTATCTCGGATTGAAAGTGGGACAGGTGTTCGAGGCTGCTATCCCAATCGCTATCATCGCCATCGGTCTTTCTGGCGTGGCAAAGAAGAGTGACGCTCTCTCTCAAAATGTCATCATCCAGTCTATCGGCGGCTGCTCTGGCGGCGTGGTCGCGGGCGCAATATTCACATTGCCTGCCTTATATATCTTACAAGGTAAGGGATATGCCATCGAAATTAATTACATGCAAGTGTTCCTCGCTTCGCTCTTGGGCGGCATCCTCGGAATACTTTTTTTAATTCCTTTTAGAAAATATTTCGTCAAAGAACAGCACGGCAAGTTTCCTTTCCCTGAAGCTACTGCAACAACACAGGTGCTCGTCAGCGGACAGAAGAAAGGCAAGGATTCTTTGTTACTCGTCGTAAGTGGTTTGATAGGCGGTCTTTACGACTTCTGCATCTCCACATTCGGACTCTGGACTGAGACGCTTTCAACAAAAATAACCACTTGGGGTCTCGCTGTCGCTGATAGCGCAAAGCTGATGTTTAAGGTCAATGTGGGCGCTGCTGTGCTAGGTCTCGGTTATATCATCGGATTGAAATATGCTTTCATAATCTGCTGTGGCTCAATGCTGGTATGGTTTATCATCATTCCTGGTATGAACATCATCTGGGGCGACGCTGTCATCGACTTGATGAATTCTGGCATCACTCAGACTTTAGGTTCAATGAGTCCTGAAGTTATCTTCAAAGAATATGCTCGTCATATCGGTATCGGCGGCATCGCGATGGCTGGTATTGTAAGTATCATAAAATCATGGGGCGTCATCAAGTCATCTGTAGGCTTGGCTGCCAATGAGTTTAAGGGAAAGAAAAACGATGGCGTTAAAGAAGAACGCACACAAAGCGACCTCTCAATGAAATTCGTCGTCATCGGTATCATCGTTGTTTTAATCATCACTTTCTTCTTCTTCTGGTTCGGCGTCGTTCATAACGTCAAACACGCTCTCGTAGGTATCTTAGTCGTTGCTGTTATCTCATTCTTATTCACAACAGTAGCAGCAAACGCTATCGCTATCGTCGGCTCAAATCCTGTTAGTGGCATGACACTCATGACATTGATTTTAGCATCTTTAGTTATGGTTGCAGCTGGATTAAGCGGCGCGATGGGTATGACAGCAGCTCTTATCATCGGCGGCGTGGTTTGTACAGCATTGGCTGTCGCCGGTGCATTTATCACCGACTTGAAAGTTGGATATTGGATTGGAACAACACCTAAGAATCAAGAGATTTGGAAGTTCGTCGGCGTTGCTGTCGCAGCAGCTACTGTAGCAGGTGTCATCATGGTTTTGAACAAGGCTTACGGTTTCGTTGGTGACGGCGTACTCGTTGCTCCACAGGCAAATGCTATGTCTGCAGTCATCGAACCGATGATGTCAGGCGGTAGCGCACCATGGTTGTTATACGGCATCGGTGCTATCATCGCATTGATACTCACTTTCGCTAAGATTCCAGCATTACCATTCGCACTCGGTATGTTCATCCCAATCGACCTCAATATACCTTTATTAATAGGCGGCGCAATCTCATGGTACGTCAGCACACGCAGCAAAGACGAAGCGCTTAACAACGCTCGTAACAATAGAGGTACTCTCATCGCATCAGGCTTCATCGCTGGTGGCGCATTGATGGGAGTTGTCAGCGCGATACTCAAATTCGCTAATGTCAATATGATTGTCAATGTCGGCGGCGTTCCATTCGCAGAGACACCATGGGCTTCATTGGTAGCATTAATAATGTATGTCGCTGTCATCGCTTATATGATTTGGGATTCAAAGAGAGTTCGGAATTAGGAGTTAGGAATGAATGTAGAGACGTATCAATTACACTAAAAATAAACAATATGTAATTGATGCGTCTCACAAAAATAGTAATGATTAAATTCGAAAACGGAAAATTAAAATAACAGTGTAGAGTTGATGGTGTAGAGCAGTTAGTAAGTGTAAAGTTTAATGTGTATCAAATTCTAATACACTTTAATCTTTCCACTTATAAACTCCCAAACTACTATTAACTATAAACTTTAAACTAAAAAATCACATCATGGAAAAATTATTAGATAAATTTTTAAGATATGTCTCTGTCGATACAATGTCAGACCCTGAGTCAGAGACACAGCCAAGTTCAGCAAAACAGTTTGACCTTCTCAGAATGCTTCGCGATGAATTAGAAGCGATGGGAATCAAAGCAGAGTTAGATGAGTTCGGTTATGTAATGGCAACTATTCCTTCAAACATTGACAAGGAAGTTCCAGCCATCGGTTTCATCGCTCACGTCGATACATCACCTGATGCTTCTGGCAAAGATGTAAAGCCACAAATCATTGAGAATTACCAAGGTGGCGACATTATGCTTAACGCAGAAAAAGACATAGTGTTGAGAGTCTCTGATTTTCCAGAAATGCAGAATTACATCGGTAAGACGATGATTACAACAGACGGCACAACATTATTAGGAGCCGACGACAAAGGCGGGGTTGCTGCTATCATGTATGCTGCTCAATATCTTATGGAACATCCAGAAGTAAAACACGGCGATATCAAGATTGGATTCACTCCTGATGAAGAAGTAGGTCGTGGCGTAGTGAAGTTTGATGTCAAGAAATTCGGTGCTAAGTATGCATACACCATCGACGGCGGTGAGATAGGAGAGTTGGAATATGAAAACTTCAACGCTGCTGGTGCTAAGATTCACATCCAAGGAGCTAACATCCACCCAGGTTATGCAAAAGACAAGATGGTCAATTCAATGCAAATCGCTATGGAATTGAACGCCATGTTGCCAGTTAACCAACGCCCTGAATTTACTTGCGGTTACGAAGGATTTTTCCTCCTCACAGAGATAAAAGGAACAGTGGAAGAGACCTCGATGCAATACATCATCCGTGACCACGACAGAGCTAAGTTCGAAGAAAAGAAAGAGTTGCTCAAGTCTGTCGTTGAATATCTCAACAAGAAATACAATAATGCTGTCACATTAGACATGAAAGACCAGTATTATAATATGCGTCAGGAAGTTGAGCCACATTATTTCATCGTTGAGAAAGCCATCAAGGCTATCGAGATGGCAGGCATCAAGCCAAAGGTACAGCCAATACGTGGCGGCACCGACGGCGCAAACCTCAGTTTTATGGGATTACCATGTCCAAACATCTTCGCTGGCGGCCACAACTTCCATGGAAAATACGAATACGTTCCATTGGAAAGCATGGAAAAAGCATCAGAGGTGATTTTGAATATTATAAGTTTATTTGTTTAATGGCAATGAGCTATGGGCAGTGAGCAGTGGGCATTTTGCTAACATTGCTCGATGCTCATAGCTCAAAGCTCACGGCTTGAAATATGGCAGTAGATTTATCAGAAGTATTAGTCGTTGGTGTTACGGCGCGTGCCTTGTTCAATCTCGAAGCGGAGAATGACATTTTCGAGAAGGAAGGCGTTAAGAAATATAGAGAATATCAAGATAAGAACCAAGACGTTCCGTTGGAGATGGGAACGGCATTTTATCTTGTGAAGAGCCTTTTGGAACTCAACAAACAAGCGCATAAGCCTGTTGTTGAAGTCGTTGTCATGTCGAGGAACAGTCCGGAGACTGGAATAAGAATTTTAAAATCTATTGAGAAGTACGAGCTTGACATCACGCGACTTGCGTTCTCAGGAGGCGAGCCAATATCGCCATATATAGAAGCCTTTGATGTCGATTTGTTTTTGTCTAAAGATGAAAACAGCGTACAGGCTGTCATCGACTCGCATAGCAACTGTGCAGCAGCTGTCATTTACGAGCCACCAACCGAGTTCAACCCTGCGACAAATGCCGTGAGAATAGCCTTCGATGCTGATGCCGTTTTGTTTAACGAAGACTCGGAGTTACGTTATAAGAAAGAAGGCATCGACTCATTCAGTAAGTACGAGAAAGAAAACAAAGACGTTCCTTTGAAAGAAGGACCATTTGCCAAGTTGTTGAAGAAACTATCCAAGATACAAGAATGTCTGCCAGTTACGGTGGAACTCTCTCCATTAAGACTAGCAATTGTCTCGTCGCGTAGTGCTCCTGCGCACATGAGAGTCATCAACACTTTGAAGAAGTGGGGCGTTTATGTCAACGAGGTATATTTCCTCGGCGGCATGCCAAAGGACAAGGTCTTGAAAGCCTTCGGCGCGCACATCTTCTTCGACGACCAAGATATTCATTTGCAGAGTTCGAGCAAGGTCGTTCCATCAGGAAAAGTGCCTTACAGTTCGAATTCTCCTTTGAAGAAGTTGGAGAAATAATAGATAAAAGATAATCCTGTTATGAAAACTTTACTCAGAATATTAGCAATTGCTGTTTGTATTCCATTGTTCATTTCAGCAAAGCCGATAGATTCTCATGATAGTGAGAGTTATACCATTTATAAAATATATGAAAAGATAGAACTAGACAGAGGTTCTAAAGTGATTGACAGTTGGGGTGATGTTGAAGATGCACAAGCAGTTCTCGTTCCGACAGAAATAGACCGCGGAAGATATGATGTTGAAATAACGCGTATCAGCAGTAATCTATATCAAATATGCGGAACTTCACTTTATATCGAAACTAAATATTGTTACGAATACGCAACTAGGGAAGAGGTTTTGTTAAATATCACATCGACTTACGGATACGATCTCGGCGAAGTTATTTTCTTTGATTGAACCTTGATATTAGAAGCTCCCAATGCGTTAGGGATTGGAGCGGCATCCTTTTGAAGCGAAGCGGAAAAAGATATAGCGGAAAGCCCGACGGCGATAGCCGGAACGCCCTAAAACAATTCATAATGCATAATTCATAATGCATAATTGAAAGTTGATGCTTTAAAAGCTTTAATTAAAAAAATATTAATTATGAAAAAGTTAAATTTTATTATGATTTTATTTGTGATGTTGTTTTTGACATCATGCGAGATTCCGACTTCTGTGAAATTTGACAATTATGTTGATAGAGTGGAAGAAAACTGCGACAGCTGGACAGAGGAAGAATGGCAAATTTCTAGGGAGAAATATTATGAATTGCTTGAGGAATATGAAGCGAATTATGAAAATATGACGCAAGAAGAAAGAGATGTAATCAACAAAGCCATAGGACGTTACAACGGAATTCTTGTTAGAAAAGGACTCGAAAAAGTTGATGAGTCGATTAATGGTTTCATCGACAGACTTCCATCTTTGTTTGAAGGTTTTATGAGCGCATTTGAAGAGGAAATGGAAAACTATGAGACTTATGAAAATTAAATATTTATTAACGATATTGGCATTAAACATATTGATGTCATGCCAAACGCAAACAGATTTTAAATCTGTTGATATAAAAGAGTTTAAGACAGAAATAGCAAAATCTGACGTTCAATTGGTTGATGTCCGTACAGCAAAAGAATATTCGGAAGGACACATTCCTGGAGCGATGAATATTGATGTCAATGCTCCTGATTTTGAAGAAAAGATAAAGGTTTTGGACAAGAAAGAAAACGTCGCCATTTATTGCCGAAGCGGACGACGCAGCAAAATGGCGGCAAATAAACTTACAGCAGCAGGATATAAAGTCATAGAACTGAATACTGGATTTTTGAGTTGGGATGGGGAAGTGGAGAAGTAAAAAAATAGCATCTTGAGATTTCAAGGTGCTTTTTTTAATTGTTAATGTAAATTAATAAACAATTCATAATTTCATTAACGTTTATGTTAAAAATTGTTAAAAACGATATTTTCTCATTTAAAACACTTGACAACGGTTAGTTAGATGTTGTAGCTTTGTAAGTGATGGAGTAATGAAGTGATGGAGTAATGAAGTGATGGAGTGATGGAGTGATGGAATGAATTTATTAAACAATTAAAATAAGGAGGGGATATGTTATTTGTGGATTTGTATGTATGGAAGGCTGCAAGAGTGGTCGTGAATGATATTTATAAACAGATGAGTAATTGTAAGGATTATGGTTTTAAGGATCAACTTCAAAGGGCAACAATTAGTATTATGAATAACATTGCAGAAGGTTGTAATTCTGGTAGTAATTCTAAATATATTTACTATTTAAAAATAGCAAGAGGAAGTTGTGCAGAAGTAAATTCAATGCTTTATCTATGCGAAGATTTTAAATATTGTTCTTATGAGGAGAGATGTATGATTCAAAATGAGATAAATAAAATTTCTAAAGGATGTTTGAAGATGATTAATGTATTAAAAAATAAAGAAGGAAAGGAGTGATGGAGGGGGTCGTAGTAATGTAGTGATGAAGTAATGTAGTAATGTAGTGGTTCATTATTCCATCACTCCAAAACTTCATCACTTCATCACTTCAAAACTTCATCACTTCAAAACTTCATCACTTCATCACTCTAAAACTCAAAAAAAATCACTACTTTTGTGCATTATTTAAAATTATATAGTAATGAAAAAGTTTATTATGGGATTAAGCGTTTTTGGATTGCTATGTAGTTGTAATACAAACAACCAACAGACAACAAACGGCGACTTTAAATATCTCGTCGATGAATTCGCTGATATTAAAATCATGCGTTATCAAATTCCTGAATGGGAAAACCTTTCTCTTCAACAAAAAGAATACCTTTATTATTTAGGTGAAGCAGCTAAATGCGGCCGCGACATCCTCGCTGACCAGAACTTCAAGTATAACCTCACAGTACGCAAGACTAACGAGGCTATCCTTAATTCTTACAATGGAAACCGCGAGACTGAAGACTTCAAAAACTTCGTGACTTACGCAAAACGCGTCTTCTTCAGCAACGGTATCCACCATCATTATGCAGAAGATAAATTCTTCCCAGAAATCACAGAAGCTTACTTCGCAGAACTCGTGAAAAACTCTGATGCAAAACAACTTCCTCTTGCAGAAAATGAGACTGTAGAAGAGTTCTTGACATTCATAACTCCTGTTATTTTCGATAAAGACTTATATGCAACACGCCGCAGTGGAGAAGAGGATATCATCAAAACTTCCGCTACTAACTTCTATAAAGGCGATATTTCTAAAGAAGAAGTAGAGAAGTTCTACGACGATATGAGAGTGCCAAATGACGCTACTCCAATATCTTACGGATTGAATTCTCAACTCGTAAAAGAAAATGGCAAGATTTACGAAAACGTTTATAAGTCAGGCGGTCTCTATGGTGAAGCCATCGACCAAATTATTTTCTGGCTCGAAAAAGCTAACGCCGTTGCAGAAAACGATGCTCAACGTAATTACACAAATCATCTTATCAATTATTACAAAACTGGCGACCTCAATACTTGGGATGAATATAACATCGCTTGGGTACAAGACTCAGTCTCAACAATCGATTTCGTTAACGGTTTCATTGAAGACTATGGCGACCCAATGGGAATGAAAGCCACTTGGGAAGCTGTTGTCAACTTCAAAGATATGGAAGCAACAAAACGCGCTGAACTCATCAGCCAGAACGCTCAGTGGTTTGAAGACAACTCACCAGTCGATGAACGTTTCAAGAAGAAAGAATGTAAAGGTGTCACTGCAAAAGGCATCATCGTCACAACACTTGCTGGCGACTGTTTCCCAGCGCCTCCAATCGGTATCAACCTTCCTAATGCAGACTGGATTCGTAAGGATTATGGCTCAAAATCAGTTACAATTACTAACTTGATGGATGCTTACGACAAAGCAGCTCAGGAATCTCCAAAGAGCGTCTTGGCAGAATTCGCTTACTCACAAGAAGAAATAGACCTCTGCAAGAAATACGGTTCAAATGCTGACGTAGTCCACACCGACTTGCACGAATGCCTCGGTCACGGTTCAGGACAGCTTCTTCCAACAACACAGCCTAACGCATTGAAAGAGTATAACTCAGCTCTTGAAGAAGCACGCGCTGACTTATTCGGTCTTTATTATTGCGCTGACCCAATCATGGTTGAACTCGGCATCATGCCTGACATGGAAGCTTATAAGGCAGCTTACGCTAACTTCATCCGTAATGGTATAATGAGCCAGCTTTCACGTATTGAATTAGGTAAAAACGTGACAGAATCACACATGCAAGACCGCAAACTCATCTCTGAATGGTGCTACGAAAAAGGCAAGGCTGACAATGTAATTGAAAAAATCGTCAAAGACGGTAAGACATACTTCGTCATCAATGACTATGAAAAATTACGCGGTTTGTTCGCAGAACTTCTCAAAGAAATCCAACGTATCAAATCAGAAGGCGACTATGAAGCTGGCAAGCAACTTATAGAAACATACGCAGTTAAAGTCGACCCAGTCTTACACAAAGAAGTTAAAGAACGTTACGACGCTTTGAACCTCAGACCTTACGGCGGTTTCATCAACCCAGACATCGTTCCAGTAGAAAAAGGCGGTAAAGTCGTTGATTACGTCATCAACTATCCAAGCGACTTCGTACAACAACATTTGGATTATGGCAAGAAATACGCTTTCTTGAAAGAAAATCACGCAGCTCCGACACACCTTGTTGTAGATATGCTTTACGATTTCATCGACGGTTCATTAGCATGCGGCAACGCAGAAGAAGCTGTCAAGGAAGTCGTTAAATACATCAACGCACATCCAGAGCAAGAAGTCATTTACATCACAGACTGTCACCCAGCAAATCACAGTTCATTTGCAGAATTCGGCGGCATCTGGCCATCACACTGCGTTGAAGGAACACGCGGCGGCGCTATACACGAAGCATTCTATACAGATGTAGTGAATCCAGCAAACCGTCCAGACCCAGCACGCAACATATTCCGCAAAGGCTGCAAACAAGACGAAGAACAATATTCAGGTTTTGAATCAGTCAACAGCAATGGCGTTGCTTTGAAAGACTATGCAAACAAAGACGTCGTTATCAGCGGCATCGCAACAGAATATTGCGTCAAGAACACAGTAGAAGAATTCCTCAACTCAGGACGCAACATAGAGTTATTACTTGCAGGACTCGGCTATGTCGATTACGAAGGACATAAGAAGACAATCAAGGAGTTGGAAAAAGTTGTTACTGTTGTTAAGTGAATTGAAAATTGAAATTTGAAAGTTTCAAATTTTACAGATAACTCAGAAAATCCTCGGGAGAAATTCCGGGGATTTTTTTGTGTTATGTAACTACTATAAAACTCATAGACTTATTGACCTAATGACTCATAGACTCAAAAAGAAAGCGAGGCTATTAACCCCGCTTTAAATGTTTTCACAACGGAATAATCCTTATTGTGAATTGCTTAAATTATGTACTGCAAAAATAAACAAATATTATTACGAAAAAGTTTTTTAAAAAATATTTTTTTACATAACTTTGAAGTCCTCTTATGAATAAATAAAAACAACATATATGAAAAGGATATTAGGTTTAGACTTGGGAACAAACAGTATTGGATGGGCGCTGGTTGAAGAAGCTGAAAATAAAGAAGAAAACTCATCTATTGTAAAATTAGGAGTAAGAACAATTAGTTATGATAATTTTGTGAGTACGGATACGGGTAAATCTTGTATGGATGCTGAAAAAGATTTCCGTGGTGGGAAAGGTATTTCTTGTAATGCTGGTAGAACAAAAGATCGTTCAGCACGTCGTAATTTGCAGCGTTATAAATTGCGTAGAGAAAACCTTATTGAAGTTTTAAAGGAGAATAATATAATAACTGATGATTCCATTTTATATGAAAACGGCAATCGTTTGACTTTTGAAACTCTTCGTCTGAGAGCGAAGTCTGTTATAGAAGAAATTTCATTGTCAGAATTTGCTAGAGTTTTGTTGATGATCAACAAGAAACGTGGTTATAAAAGCAGTCGAAAAGCTAAATCTACAGATGAAGGTCAACTGATTGACGGAATGGAAGTGGCGAAACTTTTATATGATAATAATTGGACGCCTGGAGAATTTGCATATCAACTTTTACAACAAGGAAAAAAGTATATTCCGGATTTTTATCGTTCTGATTTACATGATGAATTTGATAGAATTTGGAATTTCCAAAAACAATTTTATTCAGATATTCTTACTGATGAATTAAAAGAAAAACTTTATGGTAAGAATGAAAAACAGACTTGGGCAATATGTCAACAACCATTTAATATCGTAGGAATAAAAAGAGAGACGAAAGGCGAGGAACTCAAAAAAGAAAACTATTTGTGGAGAGTGAATGCGTTGACACAGAAACTTGATTTGGAACAATTAGCTATTGTTATTTCCAAAATCAATGTAAATATAAATGGTTCTAGCGGATATTTGGGAAATATCAGTGACAGAAGCAAGGAATTGTTTTTTAACAAACAAACTGTCGGACAATATCTTGTGAGTAAACTTGATGAAGATCCGCACTATAGTTTGAAAAATAAGGTTTTCTATCGTCAAGATTATTTGGATGAATTTGAGACTATTTGGGAAAAACAAGCACAATATCATAAAGAATTAACTAATGAATTGAAAAAAGAAATTCGTGATATTGTCATATTTTATCAAAGACCGTTAAAATCACAAAAAGGTTTGATAAGTGTTTGTGAATTAGAAGGTAAACTTGTTGAAATTATAGTCGATGGTAAGAAAAAGAAAAAAATCATAGGACCGAAAGTCTGTCCTAAATCATCTCCATTATTTCAAGAGTTTAAAATATGGCAAATATTAAATAATATTCAGGTTTCAGGAAAAATAATTCCTAATGAAAATACAGATTTGTTTGGAACTGAAACATCTTACATAAAAGGAAAACGTTTTCTTAATCAAGAAGAAAAAGAGATTCTATTTGAAGAATTAAATGTAAAAGAAAATCTTACGAAAAATGAAGCTCTTAAATTATTATTTAAAAATGCTTCTGAACTTGATTTGAATTATAGAACAATAGAAGGCAATAGGACAAGCGCAGCTTTGTTTAAAGCCTATCAGACTATAATAGATATGTCTGGTCATGGTGAGTATGATTTTGTCAAAATGCCAGCAAAGAAATCTATTGAAATAATAGAGTCTGTATTTTCAGGATTAGGTTATAATACTGATATTTTACATTTCGACGCAGAATTACAAGGCGTTGATTTTGAAAAGCAATCTGCATATCAATTGTGGCATTTGTTGTATTCTGCCGAAGATGACAATTCCAAAATAGGTAATGAAAAACTCGTTGATAAAATTACAGAATTGTTTGGCTTTGAAAAAGAATACGCTAAGATTTTAGCTTCTATAGTCTTCCAACCAGATTACGGAAGTTTAAGTACGAAAGCGATTCGTAAAATTTTACCTCATCTAAAAGATGGTCTTGATTATAGTGTGGCTTGTGAGTATGCTGGTTACAGACATTCTAAAAAATCTTTAACAAAAGAAGAATTAGAAAATAAAGTGTTGAAAGACCATTTAGAACTATTGCCACGAAATAGTTTGCGTAATCCAGTGGTTGAAAAGATTCTTAACCAAATGATAAATGTAGTGAATTCTGTAATTGATGCATACGGAAAACCAGATGAAATCAGAATAGAATTAGCTCGCGAATTAAAGAAAAGTGCACAGGAACGTGCGGAAATGGTTGATACTATCAATAAAACTACAGCGGAACATGAAAGATATCGTGAGATTCTACAAAAAGAATTTGGAATACAAAATGTTAGCCGTAATGATATTATAAGGTATAAATTATATCTTGAATTGGAAAGTAATGGATTTAAGACTTTATATTCAAATACTTATATTCCACAAGAAAAATTATTCTCTAAAGAGTTTGATATTGAACATATAATTCCACAGGCAAAATTGTTTGATGATTCATTCTCAAATAAAACATTAGAAGCTAGGTCTGTAAATATTGAAAAGGGAAATATGACAGCATACGATTATATTCGTGAAAAATATGGTGAAAAATATTTGGAGGAATATCGAAATAAAATTGAGAAATTGTATGCTGATAAAGTTTTGAGTAAAACAAAATACACCAAATTATTAACAGAAGAAGCTAATATTCAAAGCGGTTTTATCGAAAGAGATTTGCGAGACACTCAATATATTGCAAAGAAAGCTCGTGAAATTTTAGAAGAAATTGTAAAATTCGTTGTGCCAACAACTGGCATCGTTACAGATCGTCTGCGTGAAGATTGGGGCCTTGTTGATGTTATGAAAGAACTTAATTGGGATAAATATCATAAACTAGGCATGACTGAAATCTATGAAGATCGTGATGGAAGAAAAATAGGCAGGATAAAAGATTGGTCAAAACGAAATGACCATCGTCATCATGCGATGGATGCCCTAACAATTGCTTTTACAAAACATAGTTATATTCAATATCTTAATAATCTTAATGCCCGTATCCAAAAAGGCGTTGACGATTATATAGATTTGGATATGGTTGAATTTAAGGATTTGGATAAGAAAGACCGTTCCGCAGCAGTTTATGCAATTGAAAGAAAAGAGTTGGAGCGAGATAATCATGGTAAATTAAGGTTCAAGTCACCAATGCCAAGGGAAGAATTCCGTTCTGAAGCCAAGAAGCATTTGGAAAATACTTTGATTTCAATTAAAGCTAAAAATAAAGTTGTGACTAAAAATATAAATAAAGCAAAGAATAGCGTCACGACAGAAATAAAGACTGCAAATGGTGAAAATAAGATTGTCAAAGGTCAGGTAGCATTGACTCCTCGTGGTCAGTTGCATAACGAAACCGTTTATGGTAAGATTAAACAATATGCTACAAAAGAAGAAAAAGTGGGTGGCAATTTTGATTGTGACAAGATAATGACTGTTGCTGTAAAACGTTATAGATTGGCATTGTTGAAACGTTTACAGGAATTTAATAATGACCCTAAGAAGGCATTTACTGGTAAAAATAGTTTGGATAAAAATCCTGTTTTTGTAGATGAAATGCATGCCGAACAAGTGCCTTTGAAAGTTAAACTGGTTTCCTTTGAAGATCAATATACGATTCGTAAACCAATTGCTCCGGATTTGAAAATTGAAAAAGTTATTGATGCCGGAATTAGAAAGATTCTTGAAGAGCGTTTGAATGAATATGGAGGCGATGCAAAGAAAGCGTTCTCTAATCTTGATGAGAATCCAATTTATCTTAATAAGGAGAAAGGCATTACTATAAAAAGAGTTAAGATTAAAGGTGTAAGTAATGCTACAGCTTTACACGACAAACATGACCATCTTGGAAATATTATTCTTGATGATGATGGTAATACACAACCTACAGATTTCGTAAGTACAAGTAACAATCATCATGTGGCGATATATCGTAAGCCTTCCTTGGATAAAAACGGACAAGTTAAAACTGATGAAGATGGCAATGTGATTTATGAATTGGAAGAAAATGTTGTTTCATTCTTCGAAGCGACAAGTCGTGTAAATATGGGATTGCCGATTATTGATAAGGAATATAAGAAAGAAGAAGGCTGGCAATTCTTGTTTACAATGAAGCAAAACGAGTATTTTGTTTTCCCTCGTTACGAAACTATTGTTGATGAAAATGGCAACGAACAACAAATAAAAACATTTGACCCTAAAGACATCGACTTGATGAACCCTGATAATAATGCTTTGATAAGCAAGAATTTGTATAGGGTGCAGAAGATTGCAACAAAAGATTATACATTTAGACATCATTTAGAAACTACTGTGTTAGACAATAATAAAACAAAAGGATTGACATGGGTAAGATGTGGATTAAATGGTATAGGAGAAATTATAAAAGTTCGTGTTAATCATATAGGACAAATAGTTTATGTAGGTGAATATTAACCAAATTTAATAACATGATAAAACGTACACTTTGTTTTACCAATCCTGCTTATCTCTCTCTTAAAAACGAGCAGTTGGTAGTTAAAATTCCAGATTCAATGTCTGAGTCTGAGTCAGCGTTAAAGTCAACAACGACCATTCCTATTGAAGATATAGGGGTGGTCGTTATTGATAATAGGCAGATTACAATAACGTCGGGCGTAATTGACGCTCTGCTGGCAAACAACTGCGCTCTCATAACTTGTGATGGCAAGAGTCTGCCTGTTGGTCTGATGCTTCCTTTGTGTGGCAACACGACTCAAAGCGAACGCTTTCGTTATCAGATTGAAGCGACTCTTCCTTTGAAAAAACAGCTTTGGCAGCAGACCGTGCAGGCAAAAATCAACAATCAAGCGGAGGTGCTTTCTAAATGTACCGATGCAGAAACGGCTTGTATGAAAGTCTGGTCGAAAGAAGTTAAAAGCGGCGACAGTGATAATCTTGAAGGCAGAGCGGCTGCTTATTATTGGAAGAAACTTTTTGGTCATATCACTGATTTCAACAGAGATAGGGAAGGAGTGCCGCCAAATAATTTACTGAATTACGGTTATGCGATTCTGCGTGCCGTAGTCGCTCGAGCATTGGTGTCGAGCGGAATGTTGCCGACATTGGGTATTCATCATCATAATCGTTACAATGCTTATTGTCTGGCAGATGATATTATGGAACCGTATCGTCCTTATGTTGATGAATTGGTTTTTAATTTGGTGAAAGAAAAAGGATTGCCAGAAGATGGACTGACCAGAGAGTGGAAGGCTGAGCTTTTAAAGATACCTGTTTTAGATGTTGTTATCTCCGAAAAACGCAGTCCTTTGATGATTGCTGTAAGTCAGACGACAGCCTCTTTGTACAGATGTTTTTGCGGAGAGTCGCGAAAGATTGTATATCCGATAATGTAAATTTTATGGAACGCTTTAGTGAATATCGTATTATGTGGGTTTTAGTCTTATTTGATTTGCCGACTGAAACGAAGAAAGACAGAAAAGCGGCGACGGAATTTAGGAAGAAACTGTTGAAAGACGGATTTACAATGTTTCAGTTTTCGATTTATGTCAGGCATTGCGCAAGTCAGGAAAATGCTGACGTACATATAAAAAGAGTGAAAGCGTCACTACCGGAATACGGGCAGGTCGGGATTTTCTGCATTACCGACAAGCAGTTCGGTAATATCGAGATTTTTTATGGTAAGAAACCTCAGACTTTGGACACTCCGGGACAGCAGTTGGAGTTGTTTTAATGGAACCGGACAATAGTCGATAGTCAACAGTTTTTGTCTAGCGAAGACGATAAAATTTTAGCAGATTTATCCGCAGCGGCGAGTTTTTTTCTGTTTCTCTTTTTTGCGGAAAAAAAGAGAAATGAAACTTTTTATAGATAAAATTCAAATTTTTAAACGAATTTTTCTATTGTAGTTTTTATATAAAAAGAACCAAATAGAACTAAAAAAGTCCGGAATTTTTAGTTCCGGACTTATAAATTGAATACAGAATTTTAATTGTGAAATTTGTTGTAATATATTGAAATACAATTTGATGTTAATATCGAGTTGTATTCAATCTTTCAAAGATACATAATTTAAAGCAATTCACAACGGTCAAGGAAGCATTATTCGGTGCGCTTGAGTTGTATTCAATCTTTCAAAGATACATAATTTAAAGCAATTCACAACGCTGATGAATGTACTATTATTGTGTTTGGCGTTGTATTCAATCTTTCAAAGATACATAATTTAAAGCAATTCATAACAGCCGATGGCACTACT
>JAFOBJ010000054.1 GCA_017381865.1 Bacteroidales bacterium | reverse complement strand
GAAAATTGAAAATTAAAAGTTAAATTTAAGCCTGAAAGGCTTTGACATATATAACGTACGGCATCGCCGTGTGAACCAAAACTATGAAAACCATAAAATCATGGGCGGAAGAAGACCGTCCTCGCGAAAAGATGCTCGCCAAAGGGAAAGAAGCATTAAGCAATGCTGAACTCATAGCTATATTAATAGGTAGCGGCAACAATAAAGAATCTGCCGTCGACTTGTCAAGACGCATACTCAACGACAGAAACGACAACCTCATCGAACTATCTCGACTAAGCATCAACGACCTGATGAAATACAAAGGAATCGGTGAAGCAAAAGCTGTTTCCATCGTAGCCGCTTTAGAACTCGGCCGACGACGACGATTCAGCGAAGCATTGGAAAAACCTTCCATCAAAAACAGCAAAATAGCATATGAATGCTTCTACGCTCACCTCTCCGACCTCGACCACGAACAATTCTGGATAATGCTTCTTAATAACGCCAATAAAGTCATAAAACTTGAAAAAATCGGCGTGGGAGGAATGACAGGCACAACCGCCGACCCGAAAAAGATTTTCAAATGCGCACTGGAAAACAACGCCGCAAGTGTGATGCTTTGTCACAATCATCCTTCGGGCAATATCACCCCAAGCAACGCCGACAAACAAATCACCAATAATTTAATCAATGCAGGAAAATTCCTTGAGATTAAAATTTTAGATCATATCATCATTGGTAACGATAATTATTTTAGTTTTGCAGACGAAGGTTTATTGTAAAGAAACATGATTAAAATCGTCACAATTATAGGAGCAAGACCTCAGATTATCAAAGCAGCCGCTTTGAGTAGAGCCATAAAAAACAATTTTTCAAACGAAATTGAAGAAATCATCGTTCACACAGGACAGCATTACGACCAAAATATGTCGCAAGTCTTTTTCGACGAACTCGGAATCCCTGCACCTAATTATAATTTAGGCGTCGGCTCTGGCAAACATGGTGAACAAACCGCCAAAATGATTGAAGGAATCGAAGAAATCCTTCTCAAAGAAAATCCAGATTATCTCGTAGTTTACGGCGATACCAACTCCACTTTGGCAGGCGCAATCGCCGCATCAAAAATACATATTCCTATAGTCCATATAGAAGCTGGATTGCGTTCTTTCAACAAGGCTATGCCTGAAGAAATCAACAGAATCTGTTGCGACCATTGTTCCTCAATGCTCTTCTCTCCTACCGCAACTGGTTACAGAAACCTAATCAACGAAGGTTTCAATCCTGAAAACAAAAAACCTTTCACAATCGACAATCCTGGAATCTATCATTGCGGTGACGTGATGTATGATAATAGCATGTACTTTGGGCAACGAGCAACGAGCAATGGGCAATGGGCAAAAGGATACATTTTATGTACGATACATAGGAACAACAATACTGACGAACCAGAGAGATTAAGTGCAATTATCAAGGCTTTGTTGAGATTATCAAAAGAAGAAGATATTATAATTCCATTACATCCAAGGACAAAGAAATTATTAGATATTAATTTAAGTTCAGATATTTACAACGAACTTATTAATAATGAGAGAATCCATATCATTCCGCCTGCTTCGTTTTTAGAAATGATACATTGGGAAAAGAACGCAAGCATCGTCATCACCGACTCCGGCGGAGTTCAGAAAGAAGCCTATTTCTTCAAGAAACCATGTATCATTATGAGAAGCGAGACCGAATGGAAAGAAATCGTTGAAGTCGGTGCGGCAATAATTGCAGATGCCAATGAAGAAAATATCGTAAATGGATATTATCATTTCAAAGACAATCAAACCACCGAATATCCAGAATTATTTGGCGATGGAAAAGCTGCAGAATTTATCTGTAACGAGTTGATTAACAACAGATAAAGAAATATTATATATTTTTTTAAAAATTTATTTCATTTTAAAAGAAAAATTATTATTTTTGCAAAACTAAAAATAGAACACATTAGTTCAACTTAATTGTTTAATAATCAATAAATTAAATTATGAATCAGTACGAAACCGTTTTCATTTTAACTCCCGTTTTATCTGATGAACAGATGAAGGAAGCGGTGAAGAAATTCGAAGACATTCTCACCAAAAATGGTGCAGAGATCGTTTTTGAAGATTTCTGGGGAATGCGCAAATTAGCTTATCCAATTCAGAAAAAATCTTCAGGTTTTTACCAATTAATCGAGTTCAAAGCCGAAGGTAATGTTATCGAAACAGTTGAAACAGAATTAAAACGTGACGAACGCGTTTTACGTTTCTTAACTGTAAAATTAGACAAACATGCTGTTGCTTACAACGAGAAAAAACGTAGAAAAGCACAAGAGGCAAAAGAAGCTCAAGCCAATTAATTGTTTAACACTTAAAATTTAGAAGAAATGGCACAAGCTAACACAGAAATTAAATATTTGACTCCAATAGCAGTCGATACTAAAAAGAAAAAATACTGCCGCTTCAAAAAGAACCGCATCAAATATATCGACTATAAAGATGCTGATTTCCTTTTGAGATTCGTGAACGAACAAGGTAAAATTTTACCACGCCGTATCACTGGTACTTCAACAAAATATCAAAGAAAAGTTGCTCAAGCTATCAAGAGAGCACGTCATCTTGCATTGATGCCTTACGTAGCTGACTTATTGAAATAATAGGAGGACAAGACATGGAAATTATTCTTAAACAAGATGT
>JAFOBJ010000053.1 GCA_017381865.1 Bacteroidales bacterium | reverse complement strand
TCAAATCTTTTTGTAATTGTTCAGCATTGACAAAATGAATCGACTTCATTCCGACATTCATCGCGCCTTTCACATTATTGATATTATCATCGATAAACACCGACTCTTCAGCTTTAAGGTTATAACGTTCTAATAATGTGTGATAAATCTTTGGGTCTGGTTTTAAAAGTTTTTCATCGCCAGAACACACGATATTATCTATCAAAGAGAAGATTCTATATTTCTTCTGCACCATCGGGAAAGTCTCGTTCGACCAGTTTGTCAATCCGTAGATGACAGGATATTTATCTTTCAGCGACTTGATAAGCTCGTACATTCCAGAAATCTCCTCGCCCATCGTCTTCATCCATTCTGAATGATATAATCTTATGGCTTCTTCAAACTCAGGGAATTCCGCGATACGTTCCTGAACCGCGACTTCAAAAGGCTTGCCTTTATCTATCTGAGCGTTCCATTCTGTGTTACAAACGTTCTCGATGAAATAGTTGCACTTTTCCATATCATTGAAATACGAATCGAAAAGATAATGCGGATTCCAATCCACAAGCACGCCTCCAAAATCGAAAATTATATTTTTAATCATTTTTTCAAACGTTTTTCTATCATTGATGCAATTTTATCGCGAAGGCTTTCAACGCTTTGTTCTTCAGAAGGCATGACTGGGTCCATGATGTCAATGTCAATTTTCTTCCAAAACTTAGGAACGATACTGCTTCCATAACATGCCGACTCAGAACCTGCAATAGCTACAGGAACGATAGGCACATTCAATTCTTTACTCAAGATAGCGAATGTCTCTTTGAACTTTCTCATCGTGTTATCTTTAGAACGTGTTCCTTCTGGGAATATCACGATGTTCTTGCCTTTCTTCAACACAGCGCACATCTCTTGCAATGACTGACGTACGTTTTTGTTAATATCCATTAAGATAATATTGTTCTTTCTTGCCATGAACTGAGCAATCTTTGACCTCCAGTGTTTTTCTTTAGCGAAGAAGAAAATATCTTTGTTTTCCTTGCGTGAGAAGTTGTAAGTAATTAAGAAACCGTCAATTGCAGAGCGGTGATTTGCCACAATAATACATGGTGTATTTGGCAATTTCTTGTTACCTCTCACTCTGAAACGATAGCATATCGAGAACAATATCTTTGTGAAAGTGTATGTAAACCATTGTGTAAAACCTGGCTTTTCCAAATTCACATCAACTTTTGTTGCGAGGATATCTTTCCAAGTAATTGTTGTCGTATTGAAAGAATGTTCGTTTGTTTCGATATATTCTGTGAGTTTTCCTAATGTGGTGAGGTTCTCCATCTGTTCCTCGTTGAGGTTGATGCCGAAAGTGTTTTCGATATAAGCTAGAAGAGACACTTTACTCAATGAATCCATCGACAAATCGATTTCGAAGTGGTCGTTTTCGTTAGCTACTTTCTTTGTTTCTTCTTCCACGAAAGCCTTTAACATCTTGTAAACCTCGCTCTTGCCTTCTAACGATTCTTGTACTGCATCAGTATTAGGTTTGTCAACGAGATGAGGAAGGAGGAATCTTTGCACCTTGCCGAGACGTGTCTTTGGAAGCTCTTCCGACAAGATATGATATTGTTTAATACGTTTATATTGAGGCTGCTCAGCATTGAACTGCTCCACTTCTTTTTTGATGAGAGCATCCATAGCTTCCAAATCCACTTGTCTTACAGCTACCATATTTGGACGTACCGCAGCGTGCAAAGCATCGCCGTTCAAGAAGATACCGATTTCTTGAACGTAAGTGCTTTCTGCCAAGAACTCTCTTTCGAGAAGCTCTGGATTTATGTTCTTACCGTTTGATGTCACGATAATCTCTTTGATACGGCCTGTGATTTTAAGGCCATATTTATCAAGGATACCCATGTCGCCAGTATGAAGCCAGCCGTCTTTTATAATCTGTGCTGTCTCTTCTGGTCTATTGTAATATCCTTTCATCACGTTATCACCTTTCACGCAAATCTCGCCATTTTCAGCAATCTTCACCTCGATGTTAGGAAGAAGCTCGCCGGCATAACCGACTTTACGTCTGCCTGGACGAGTGAATGAAATCATAGGAGCTGTCTCTGTCATGCCATAGCCTTCAAGGACATAAAGACCTAATGTCTTCAAAATCGTCGCTGTCTCTACTGACAAAGCTGCGCCGCCTGATACGAGATACTTCAAGTGACCGCCGAATTTCTTATGTACACTGCTGAAAATAGTTCTCGACACTGCATCGCTGCCGATGAGTTTTGTTATCTTATAAAGAAGACGTGTCACAAATGAAGCATTGATTTTGCTCATGATGCCTTTGACGAGCATATCATAAAGACGAGGCACGCCGATGATGATGCTTACTTTTCCTGCATTTAAAGTCTTGATGATAGACTCGGCATTCATTGCCTCAGCGATGTGAAGCGTGCCGCCCATGTATAATGGTGCTACCATACTACCAAGGAGCGGCAGGATATGATGCAAAGGAAGAAGTACCATAACGTTGCTGTCTTCTTGGAAGATTGGCACCTGCTTACTGACAGAGTCTACATTGAACATAACGTTTCTAAAAGTAAGCATAACACCTTTAGGATTTCCTGTCGTACCAGATGTGTAGTTGATGAGCATTGTTTCATCATCCTTACCCATAGGAATGTCTGTCGCAGGGATGTTAGGGTCGTCTGAAAGAACGACATCGTTTTTTGTCATAAGGCGAGCGCCTTGTAGTTCGAGGTCGGAGAACATTCCGAGTTTGTCTTCCGAAATGAAAACGATGTCAGGATGACAGTCGTTGATGACGTATTCTATTTCTTTTTTTGTAGACTGCGCATCCAAAGGAACAGCGATGGCCTTGCAGCGCATAGTGCCAAGAAAAGCGAAACACCATTCTGGTGAGTTCTGTGCGCAGATTAAAACTTTTTCAGGAACAGATTGTGACGAGAAAGCGTCAGCGTAGATTTGTGAATAACGGAGTAGTTGTTCGTAAGTATATTTGTCATCTTTAAATGTGATGGCAAGTTTATCTTTTTTCGATACTAGCATATTATATAAGTTTTCAATATCTTGCAAAGATAAAAAAAGACAAAAGGCAAATGGCAAATGGCAAAAGTTTTTTTTCAAAAAAAAATTAGGAGCTAGAAACACACTCCTAACTCCTAACTCCTAACTCCTAACTAACAAGACGCCATAGGGGTGACGTCTCTACAATAAATTCCTCAGTTCCTCAGTTCCTCAGTTCCTCAATTCCTTAGTTCCTCAGTTCCAAATCACGTCCCTACAATTCTTCGGTATAATACACCTTATAATATTTTCCGCGTGCGTCTTCGCCTTGTTCTACGTTATCGCGGTTGCCGTCGATGATAATCTGGATTTTATCGTCGAGACGAATGACTCGCTTATAAGAACGCTGCTGTTTCTTGAAGGCGTTGTTAGAAATCATGAATTTATCATCAATCGACAAGTCGTTATCAGCTTCGTAATTTTTCTTAAAGTTATGGAAACTCTCAATGACAGCAGGCTGTTCCATGACTTCATTGGCGAATTCTTCAATATCGAAATTATCTTTCTCCTTGAAGAATTGTAAAGATTTATTAAGTAAATCTATCTGGTCAGCTTTCGTCACTTCAAACTCTTTAGGCAACTCCTGTGTGACGAAGTTCTTCGCCATCGCCATGACGTTATGAGTGTTGGCATATTCATTCTTACACTGACGAAGATGCAAGAAATCGTCGGTCCAATACTGAGCCTCCGTGCCTTTGTTAGTGTTATCCACTACAGAAATCGAATAACCTTCTCCCCCATTCACATTGAAAATCAAGCAGCCTTTGTCGAGTTTCTTTATATTGATGCCTTGTTCGCTTTCGAGTTGGAAGTTATGTTTGTCGCGATGTACTTTCAAGAAAGTGTCTTTATTTTCTGTCTTAAAAAGACCGATGGCATCAACGGTGTTGCTTCCGTGGATGCAGTCTTTGAAGTAAACCGTATAAAACTCGCCGCCTTTGATTTTAGGATGCGAGCTATTTTCGTAGAGATATTTCGCAAGATTTACAGATTGTTCATACAACTCCGTCGGCTCGTCAAAAATCTTCGATACTGCGCCGTAAACTACGTTATATTCCAGTCCGCTGTCGTGATAAAAATGGAAGAACTCGCCCGGAGTGAAGGCGTTCAAGAAAAATTTCGTCAATATATTTTTAATGTCACTGTCGAGAGACACGTTTGATTTCGAGAGGCTGATGCCTTCTTCCGCCGCCTTGTTACCAACAAGATGCAACGTCATATGAGATATTGTTGTTTCCATGACGCAAAGATAATTAAAAACTAAGGCTGTTGGCTGTTGGCTTTTGAACTTTTTTTAAGACACTGAGTTGCAGAGTCACCGAGATGCTGAGTTGCTGAGTCTATGAGTCTATAAGTCAGAGTTC
>JAFOBJ010000052.1 GCA_017381865.1 Bacteroidales bacterium | reverse complement strand
TTTTCAATTGCTCATAGAAAAGTTCAAAAGCCAACAGCCTTAGTTCTTAGTTCAGATTACATCTGTCTTCCGTGATATTTTTAATGGACTTATTTGAGGAAAATATTCTAAAATATCATTGTTTAAAATATAACTATTTGATAATTATAGTTTGTTTTTTTTCGATTTTAAAAAAATGCTGTGCTTATGAAAAAAAGTTTACATTTGTATTGCTAAAGTTTTATAACTATTAGTAATGGGTACATTAGTTATAAGGTTTAAAATATCATAACCCAAATATTAAAACAATACAATTATGGTAGCAGCAAAAAAAGACACTAAATACTCTTCGGCAGCAGTGAAAGCTATTGAAGCCGAATTGGAGAAAATAAGGAAGGCCTTAGCAGGAGCATTGGATGCAGCCCAGCCAAAGGAAAAGACAATTAAGGATGGGCACGAATATGTTGATTTGGGCTTGCCAAGCGGCTTGAAGTGGGCTACATGCAATATCGGAGCGATAGCTCCTGAAGCTTCCGGCGATTATTTCGCATGGGGAGAAATCAAGACCAAGAAAAGTTTTAGCGAAAGCGGTAGCCTTACATACGGCAAGAAGAAGTACAGTATAGAAATAGCAGGTAACTCACAGCTTGATGCAGCATGCGCCAACTGGGGCGGCAGTTGGAGAATGCCGACCAAATATGAATGTCAGGAGCTTATTGACAAATGCAAGTGGAAATGGGTTACAGTAAACGGCGTTAACGGCTATAAGGTAACAGGACCAAATGGTAACAATATTTTCCTTCCTGCTACGGGCTTCCGTGGCGGGTCATCGCTCCATTACGCTGGAAGCTACGGTGACTATTGGAGTTCAACGCCTTACGGGAGCGATGCCCATTGCGCGTACTACCTCACCTTCAGTAGCTTCAATCACATTATGAAAAGCCGCTACTACCGTTACGACGGTCGTTGTATTCGTCCTGTTTCAGAATAAAAGCGAAGCGCATTCAATTTATTTGGTTCATTTAATTTATTTCCGCACGGCATTTAAGAGCCCGACGGTCGGCTAGTAATATTTGCAATGAGCTGTGAGCTATGAGTCGTGAGCAGTTTTGCCCAAAGCTTAAGGCTCACGGCTCATTGCAAAAAAAAGCGCCGTAGGTGCGACAGAATCTTTTTTCTATCGTGCCTACGGCACTTTTTATATCATTCCGGTCATGAATGCAGGGGTTCCGTGCTTTGCACTTCACCGCCTGCCTATTGTCTGTCGTCACTACGTGACTCCGAACTCTGAACCCTAAACTCTGAACCCTAAACTCTGAACCCTGACTCATAGACTCAGCAACTCGGTGTCTCGGCGTCTTGGTGACTCGGTGACATAAAAAAAGACGCCATCTTTCAATGACGTCTATATCTTGGTGTCTCGGTGACTTAAAAAAGCATACCCAAAGTCTGTTGACTGTTGTCCGTTGACTTAATTAATCTAATTTCAAAACAGCTAAGAATGCTGATTGTGGAACTTCTACGCTACCGATCTGACGCATTCTCTTCTTACCTGCTTTCTGCTTTTCGAGGAGCTTACGCTTACGGCTGACGTCGCCACCATAACATTTTGCAGTAACGTCTTTACGAACTTGACGCACAGTCTCTCTCGCAATAATCTTAGCTCCGATAGAAGCCTGAATTGCGATGTCGAACTGATGACGAGGAATTAATTCTTTCAACTTCTCACACATCTTACGTCCGAAAGCGTATGCGTTGTCTCGGTGAATCAAGGTTGACAAAGCATCGACGACTTCGCCGTTCAACATGATATCTAACTTGACCAAATTAGCTTGTTGATAACCTGCGATGTGATAGTCGAAAGAAGCGTAACCTTTTGATATAGATTTTAATTTATCGTAGAAGTCGAAAACGATTTCGCTCAATGGCATCTGGAATTTAAGTTCGACACGGTCGGTGGTGAGATAAGTCTGGTTCATCAAGACTCCGCGTTTGTCGATACATAATTTCATGATAGAACCGACGAATTCGTTCTTAGTGATGATTTCTGCAATGATGAAAGGCTCGTCGATATGATCGAGTTTCGTTACTTCAGGGAGACCGCTTGGGTTGTGAACATCGAGTTCTTCACCGTCGGTGAGATAAGCCTTGAACGAAACGTTAGGCACTGTGGTGATGACGTCCATATTGAACTCACGGTCGAGGCGTTCTTGCACGATTTCCATGTGGAGCAAACCGAGGAAGCCGCATCGGAATCCGAAACCAAGAGCTGCTGATGACTCAGGTTCCCATACCAAAGAAGCATCGTTGAGTTGTAATTTCTCTAATGAAGCGCGGAGTTCTTCGTAGTCGTCGGCACTGACAGGATAGACACCAGCGAAAACCATAGGCTTGACGTGTTCGAAACCTTCGATAGGTTTTTCGCAAGGACGTTCAACGTGAGTGATGGTGTCGCCGACTTTAACTTCTGAGGAAGTCTTGATACCTGAGATGATATAACCTACGTTACCAGCTGAAAGTTCGTCTTTTGGAACTTGTTTCAACTGAAGCACACCGATTTCGTCAGCGTGATATTCCATCTTCGTTGCGAAGAATTTCACGAGTTCGTCTTTGCGTATCGTTCCGTTGAAGATACGGAAGTAAGCGATGATACCGCGATATGAGTTGAATACTGAGTCGAAGATGAGAGCCTGCAGTGGAGCATTAGGGTCGCCCTTCGGTGCAGGGATTCTGTTGACGATAGCTTCAAGAATCTCTTCGATGCCTATGTTATTGCGTGCGCTGCAGCGTAAGATGTCGGAGCGGTCGCAGCCGATGAGGTCTACGATCTGGTCTTCCACCATTTCTGGGTTCGCACTGTCCATATCTATTTTGTTGATGACAGGGATGATTTCCAAGTCGTGTTCCATTGCCATATAGAGGTTGGAGATGGTCTGGGCCTGGATGCCCTGTGTGGCGTCTACGACTAATAATGCGCCTTCGCAAGCTGCGATAGAACGTGATACTTCGTAAGAGAAGTCGACGTGACCGGGAGTGTCGATGAGGTTGAGGGTGTAGTTGACACCGTCTTTAACATAATTCATCTGGATGGCGTGGCTCTTGATGGTGATGCCGCGCTCGCGTTCCAAATCCATATCATCGAGAACTTGGTTGACTAACTCTTTCTGTGATAAAGTCTTAGTGTTCTCTAAAAGTCTGTCTGCCAATGTGCTCTTACCGTGGTCGATATGAGCTATAATACAAAAGTTTCTAATCTTATCCATATTGGCGCAAAGATAATAAAAAAGTCAACAAGACTGCAAGACTACAGGGCTACAAGTCAATTTTTTTTAATTAGGGGTCAGAGGGAATAGAGGAACTTGAGGGATTAGAGGAACTTTAGCCCCTTTAGTCCCTCTAGTTCATTTATTCCCCTCAAAAAAAATCTCTCATAACCTTATTGTGTTTCAGTAAAAAAATGTAAATTTGCAGGTTTGAAAAGAAAAATATATTTCAAATTTGTTAAACTATTTTAAAACTATAAAAACATAAAAGTATGGCAAAAATTAAAGTGGGTATTAACGGTTTTGGTAGAATAGGCCGTTTCGTTTTCAGAGCTGCTCAAACTCGTAATGACATTGAAATAGTCGGTATTAACGACTTATGTCCAGTTGACTATTTAGCATATATGTTGAAATATGACACAATGCACGGTCAATTCGACGGCACAATAGATTTCGACGTAGAGAAAAACCTCCTCATCGTCAATGGAAATCCAATCCGCATCACTGCAGAAAAAGATCCAGCAAACTTGAAATGGAATGAAGTAGAAGCTGAATACGTTGTTGAATCAACAGGTTTGTTCCTCTCAAAGGACAAAGCTCAAGCTCACATCGAAGCTGGCGCTAAATACGTTGTTATGTCAGCTCCTTCAAAAGACGACACTCCAATGTTCGTTTGTGGCGTTAACGAAAAAACATACGTTAAAGGAACTCAATTCGTTTCTAACGCTTCATGTACAACAAACTGCTTGGCTCCAATCGCTAAAGTTTTACACGACAACTTCGGTATCGAAAGCGGTTTGATGACAACTGTTCACTCAGTTACAGCAACACAAAAGACAGTCGACGGTCCATCATTGAAAGACTGGCGTGGCGGTCGCGCAGCATCAGGTAACATCATCCCTTCATCAACAGGCGCTGCTAAAGCTGTTGGTAAAGTTATCCCTGAATTAAACGGCAAACTCACAGGTATCTCAATGCGCGTTCCTACATTAGACGTTTCTGTTGTTGACCTCACAGTTAACCTCCAAAAACCTGCTTCAAAAGAAGCTATCTGCAAAGCTATGAAAGAAGCTTCAGAAGGTGAACTCAAAGGCGTTCTCGGTTACACAGAAGACGCAGTCGTTTCTTCAGATTTCTTAGGCTGCACATTGACATCAATCTTCGACGCTAACGCTGGCGTTTATCTCACAGATACTTTCGTAAAAGTCGTTTCATGGTACGACAACGAAATCGGCTATTCAAATAAAGTTTTAGACTTGATTGCTCACATGGCTACAGTTAATGCATAATTCATAATGCATAATTCATAATTAAAGGGAGCTGCTGTTAATGATGGCGGCTCCTTTTTTTAATGCATAATGCATAATTCATAATGTATAATTAAATTAAAAAACAATTGGATTTTTGAAATTAAATTGTGAATTTTGCTGAGTAAATAATTGTAAAATAAACCAAATAGTATGATTATGAAAAAGAATGCTAAGTATTTCAGAGATGCTGCTTGGGCGCAGCTTAAAGGTAATTGGGGACATGCAGTGTTGTTTACATTGGTATTTTTTCTTATTAGTGCTGCATCAGGCACTTTCGGTGTGATATCAGAATTAATTTCTGCTGGTGTAATATCAGAAGTGGTTTATTCTCTTTGGTTGGAACTATTTGAATACCTTTTTGTTGCATATCCATTGTCGTATGGCTTATCAGTGTCATTCCTTGGATATGTGCGTACAGGTAATGATCTGACCATAGGGGGAATGTTTGATGCTTTTAAAGCTAACTCTAACTACGGACGTGTGATAGGTATTGGCATTTTGGTAGGGACTATAGGCCTTTTGGGATTTATATTGCTGATAGTCCCTGGCGTGATTTTCGCTATTGCGGTTAGTATGTCCTTTTATATTTTAAAAGACAATCCTGAATTGGGAGTCATTGATGTTATAAAACGCAGTATACAAATGATGAAAGGACATAAAATGGAATATTTCTGTTTGGGTCTTTCATTTATCGGATGGATAATTCTTGGAATTCTTACGCTTGGCATTGGCTTTATGTGGATATATCCATATATTTGCACGGCAAATGCTCATTTCTACGAATATGTAAAGGAAGATTATGAAAGCCGTGTTAATGGCTAAAGTCTAAAGTCTAAAGGATTTTAGAAATTTAGAAACTCAGAATCTCAGAAGTGGGGTTTTGAGTTTTTTTATTCGTTAATATTTGTATCGTATTTAAAAATATTTAACTTTGCAGATTGTATTGCAATTGTTTAATTTACAAACAGACTCTATTATTGATAATCAAAACGTAATGAGTCTACTTTAAAAACATTTTTTATGAAAAAGTATTTTATTTTATTGGCTGTCGTGACATTTTTGATGTCATGCGGCAAAACAGAAAAACCAACAGTTGTTACATCTGATGTTATGCAAATTACAGAAACATCAGCAATGTGTTCGGGTAAAGTCGAATCTGATGGCGGCGCAGAAGTGACAGCGAAAGGCGTCTGCTGGAGCAAAGAACAAAATCCTACGATAGAAGATAATAGCACAAATGAAGGCGGCGAAATTGGAGCGTTTACTTCTGAACTTAGAGACTTAGCATCTCAGACAACTTATTACGTCAGAGCTTATGCTACAAATGAAGTCGGAACAGCATACGGCGAAGAAAAAAGTTTCACAACATTAGAATCAAATAACGAAGAACCAGAAAATCCTGAAACACCTGAAGAACCTGAAACACCTGAAGAACCTGAAACTCCAGAAGAACCAGAGACTCCGGAAACACCAGAAGAACCAGAAACTCCAGAAGAACCGGAAACACCAGAGGAACCTGAAAATCCAGAGGAACCAGAAAATCCTGAAAATCCAGAGGAACCAGAAACTCCTGAAAATCCAATTGTTCCAGAAGAGCCTGAAGAAAATATAAATGGTTTCGCTTATGTCGACTTAGGCTTGCCAAGCGGCTTGAAATGGGCGACTCGCAATATCGGAGCGACAGAACCACAAGAAGTCGGAACTTATTTCGCATGGGGGGAACTTAAATCGAAGGAAGCATTCACTGCAGCATCATGTGCTACTTATGGCGCAGAAATGGGCGATATCGCAGGCGATGTCAACTATGACGTTGCTGCATCATCATGGGGCTCAACATGGAGAATGCCTACAGAAGCAGATGTGAAAGAGTTGATGGCAAACTGTACATTCGAGTGGGTATCGTTGAACATTTACATGCAAGGCTGCCTCGTTACAGGACCTAACGGCAATCAGATGTATCTTCCATCGGGTGGTTTTAAGGCTGATGAAATTGTAAGTTTCGCAGATGCCGAAGCAGCATATTGGACATCCACACCTGATACATTTAACGGAGACTGGGGATATGCTACATTCTTTTATGTATATAACAACAATTTCTGCAACAGAGGCTGGATGAGCCGCTATGTCGGAATGTTAATTCGCCCGGTTACAGAATAAAATGTAAAGACGTCACCCCTGTGGCGTGTCATAAATTAAAAAAACGTTGAGACGTCACTTCTTTGTGGCGTCTCATTTTTTATTAATTTTTTTTTAACATTTCCTATTGATTTTCGGAAAAAAGCATATTAACTTTGCAAGTTCAAATACGGGGAATATGAATTATCCAGACACTTATTCTAAGGAAGAAATGCTCGAAATGGACAAGCAGTATGAACTTTTGCTTGAAGCTTGGACGAGCGAAAAAAAAGAAGCTGACATTGAACTTGTTAAAAAAGCTTATGAATTTGCAGCTTTGGCTCATAAAGACGCCCGACGGAAATCTGGCGAGCCTTACATCTTCCATCCGATAGCTGTGGCTATCATAGTGGCTAAGGAAATTGGAATGGGCGCGACTTCAATAACAAGTGCGCTTCTTCATGACGTTGTCGAGGATACAGACTATACCGTAGAATATATTTCTCAAGAATTTGGACCTAAAGTGGCTAGGGTCGTGAAAGGCCTTACCAAACTCAGCAGCATCGATTTTCAAAATAGCATCGAAAGCATTCAGGCGGAAAATTATCGTAAGATAGTGAATACCATGTCGGAAGATATACGCGTAATTCTGGTGAAACTCGCAGACAGACTGCATAATATGAGAACATTGGAGTCGATGGCGCATCATAAACAGTTGAAAATCGCTTCTGAAACGGTGTCGTTTTACGCACCTCTAGCATTCCGTCTCGGATTGTTCGCCATAAAATCTGAACTCGAAAATCTTTGCCTTAAATATATAAATCCTCAAGTTTATGAATCTATATCGTTGCAAATAAATGAGATACGAGATAAAAAAATCAAGGAACTTGAAGAATTTATAATTCCTATAAAAGAAGAATTAAGTAAGGAAGGCATTAAGGCAGAACTGAAAATCATTGAAAGAAGACAGAGCAGCCTTTGGGAAAGAATGCGTAAATTCGGACTTTCTATAGATGAAATTTATGATGCTTATGTGCTGAGAATCATCATTGATTGTCCTATTGAAATAGAAAAAATCCAGTGTTGGCAGACTTTTGGCGTGATGACGATGTTCTATCGTCCGAATAATTCAAGGCTAAGAGACTGGCTTTCATTTCCTAAGACGAACGGCTACGAGTCGATACACGCCGTTTTTATGAGCAAACAAGGTAATTGGATTGAGACGCAAATCAGAACACAAAGAATGGACATCATTGCTGAGCGCGGCGTGATGGCTTACCTTAAATATAAGAACGATGTTAACGCCGCTGAAAATACTCTTAAGTCGTGGCTCGACAATGTGATAGACCTCACAAACTCCAGCGATTCGTCGGCGGTAGAATTCATCAATAGTTTTAAACTCGACTTGTTCAGCGACGAGATTTGCGTTTTCACCCCAAAAGGCGAGATGAAAAGAATGCCGAAAGGCGCTACCGTCCTTGACTTTGCGTATATGATTCACAGTGAGATAGGAAATCATTGTATAGGCGCAAATGTTAATAAAAAATTAACAACAATCGATTATGTCCTTAATATGGGCGACCAAGTGGAAGTCATTACTTCGCAATATCAGCATCCTCATGAAAACAGCTTTGATTTCTTGGTCACATCATTGGCGAAGACTCGTCTGAAAGCTGGAATAAAAGATTATAAACGTTCGTTTAAGGAAGACGGAAAAGCTAAACTGCAAGAATATTTCGATAAGTTGAATGTGGAATTTACAAAACAAAACAGAAATATTGTTGTTGAAAAACTCGGTTTGGCAGGACGCATCGACTTATATTATAATGTGTCGATAGAGAAATTTACATTCCAAGATATTGAACCTATTTTCAAAAATACACAGAATAGTTCTAACACCTTATTAAAGATACTAACATTCGGATTAGTAGGTTCCACATCATCTAAGTCAAAGTCTGAGTCAGTGTCAGGGTCAGAGTCAGGGTCAAAGTCAGAGTCAGACTCGAACGATTTAGGATACACTATATCAACGTGTTGCAATCCTATTCCTGGCGACGATGTCGTGGCAATAACATTCCCGAACCAGCCTGTTCAGTTGCATCGTCCAGATTGTCCTAAGGCGATAGAACTGATGTCGAAATATGGTAAGAATATTGTCAAGGCGAAATGGCAATTCTCTGAAGACATTGCATTTATGGCGACTTTGAAAATTTCTGGCGTCAATAAATTAGGCTTCGGTACAGAATTGTTCGCAGTTCTTAGCGAAGGATTCAAGCTTGACCTTTATTCCATTAAGATGCAGAGCGAAGGCGGAATGGTTGATGTCACTGTGTCGTTTTATGTTAAAAATTTGCAACAATTGGAAACAGTTATTGACAGTTTGAGAAAAATGGAACTGGTTAAAAAGGTTATGAGAATAGAAAGAAACATTGAAAGTTAATAACTTACTTTTTTTGAAAAAATAATATTTTTTTTTCTTATAACGTACTGAGATTTTTACTAATTTTGAACGCTAAATAGGAAAAGGATTTTAGAATATTAAAATTCTAGAATTCTAGAACACTGGAAAGATGCTGGGTGAACTTTTAAGGTTCTGAATTTCTAAGATTCTAGATTTCGTCAAAGCTCCAGTTCGAGGGCAATATTTAGCTTAGTTTTTTGTAAATTATTAAAAATCAATAAAGAATTATGGCAAAAATAGATTTGCTTCTTGGATTACAGTGGGGCGACGAAGGTAAAGGTAAAGTCGTCGACGCTCTTACACCAAAGTATGATATAGTAGCTCGTTTTCAAGGTGGTCCAAATGCAGGACACACTATCGAGTTCGATGGCAAGAAATTCGTCTTGCATACAATTCCTTCTGGTATCTTTAACGAAGGTTGTGTCAACGTCATTGGTAACGGCGTTATCATCGATGCTAAAATATTCAAAGATGAAATCGACACTCTCGCAGTAAGCGGCATTGACATCAAAGACAGACTTTTTATTTCAAACAAGTCACATCTCATCATTCCAACACACCGCGCACTTGACGCTGCTAACGAAAAAGCTCTTCAAAAAAATAAAATCGGTTCTACTTTAAAAGGTATCGGACCAACATATACAGACAAGACAGCTCGTCGTGGACTTCGTGTTGGCGACATCGCAGCCGACGATTTCATGGCTCGTTATGAGAGACTTAAAAACACTCACCTCGCTCAAATCAAAAACCTCGACTTCGATATGAGCACTCTCACACTCGATAATATGCCATTTGAACAATATGAACAAGAATGGTTCAAAGCTATCGAGTTCTTGAAACAATTCCAATTCATCGAAAGCGAATATTTTATCAATAAATCTATCGCTGAAGGCAAACGCGTTTTAGCAGAAGGCGCACAAGGAACTCTCCTCGATGTAGACTTCGGAAGTTATCCTTTCGTGACATCATCATCAGCTATCGCAGCTGGCGCTTGCTCAGGCCTCGGCGTTGCTCCAAGCAAAATCGGTAAGGTTTACGGTATCTTCAAGGCTTACTGCACACGCGTCGGTACAGGTCCTTTCCCAACAGAATTGTTCGACGAAGTAGGCGAGAAGTTGCGCAAAAACGGACACGAATTCGGTTCAACAACAGGTCGCGCTCGTCGTACTGGCTGGCTCGATCTCCCAGCTCTTAAATACGCAGTCATGCTCAATGGCGTCACCGACCTCATGATGATGAAGTCTGACGTTATGGACGATTTTGAAGAAATTCAAGTCGCTACAGCTTATAAATACAAAAACGAAGAAATCGATTTCCTTCCATTCGACGCTTGTACACAAACAATGACACCAGTCTTGAAGTCATTCAAAGGATGGAACCAAAAAATAGAAAAAGATATTCCTGCTGAATTGAACGATTATATCGAATTCATTGAAAATTATGTAGGAGTACCTATTACATTGGTGTCTTACGGCCCAGACCGTAGCGAATGTATAGAGAGAGCTAAGAACTAAGAACCAAGAACTAAGAACTAAGAGCTAAGAGCTAAGAACTTAATAATAATATAAGGACGCATTAAAAAAGTGCGTCCTTAATTTTAAAAGGAAATTTGTATGAAAAATAATGTAATTAAAATGATGACTAAAGCATATGCTTTTGTATTTGTCTTGATGCTTATGATGTCTTGTAATGATGCAACTCATTTTATTTCTGATGCTCAGCAAAGAGCTGACGTGAAAGCAGACCTAGAAGCAAAGATGGCTGAATTTCCAAACGGAGATTACTTCAATATTTTAGATGAAGAAATGCCACAAAATGAAAAAGAAGCATTGGAATTTTTATATGCTTATATGTTCGACGGCGATGTCACTGATTATAGCGGCGAGTTCTATCATAATAATGTGAAAGCTGCTTTCAAGGCAAGAGAAGAGATGCCTTGGGGAAAAGACATTCCAGAAAGAGAATTCAATCACTTCGTGATGCCAGTCAGAGTCAATAATGAAAACCTTGACGACTCTCGTTTTGTTTTTTATGAAGAATTGAAAGACAGAGTGAAAGACTTGTCGTTATATGATGCAGTCTTGGAAATAAACCACTGGTGCCACGAGAAAGCCAACTACAAAGGCTCCGACTCAAGAACAAGTTCTCCGCTTGCAACAGTGAAGACATCATGGGGACGCTGCGGTGAAGAGTCGACATTCCTCGTAGCAGCATTACGCGCTATGTGTATCCCTGCACGTCAGGTGTATACTCCTCGCTGGGCTCACTGCGATGACAACCACGCTTGGGTTGAAGCATACGTCGACGGCGAATGGTATTTTCTCGGTGCCTGCGAACCAGAACCAGTACTCGACCTCGGTTGGTTCAATGCTCCTGCATCACGCGCGCTGCTCCTTCACACTCGCGTATTCGGTCGTTACTACGGACCAGAAGAAGTGATCGACAGAACTCCAAATCATACAGAAATCAATGTTGTTGATGACTACGCAGAAACATCAAAGATGATTGTGAAAGTAGTTGATGAAAACGGCAATGCTTTGCCAGATGTGAAAGTTGAATTCAAGATTTATAATTATGCTGAATTCTGTAGCGTCGCTGTCAAGACAACAGACGAAAACGGCGAGACATGGATGACAGCTGGCAATGGCGATATGATGGCATACGCTACAAAAGATGGTAAGTTTGGCTTTGAAGAAATGCCATTCGGCGAAAAAGAAGAACTCGTTATAAAACTTGATAAGAAGGAAGGTGATTTGATGACAATAGAATACGACATCACGCCTCCTGCACAAAACGCCAAGATGCCAGAAGTGACAGCAGAGATGCGCGCTGAAAATGACAGACGCTTCGCTTATGAAGACTCTATAAGAAATGCTTACATCGCTTCATTCCCACGCAATATCAAAGATCAAGAAGTGTTGGCTTTGATAGAAAAATCTTGGGGTAATTATCAGACAATATTAGATTTTATCGCTTATGCTGAAAAGAATAACAAACGTCAGATGGCTTTAAATCTTCTTAAAGAGATAAGCGACAAAGACTTACGCGATGTCGCTATGGACGTGCTAGTCGATAACCTTGATTATACTGTAGAAGGCGAAGGCGAGACATATAATGCTTACATCTTGAATCCTCGCGTTTCAAGTGAGATGATAAGACCTTATAAACAAGAGCTTTCAAATTATTTTGATAAAGAACAAACTGAGAAATTTAGAAACAACCCACAAGAACTCGTCGAATGGATTGTTAATAATATCACTACAAACAACAACGCTCGTATCATCATGTTGCCTACAAGCGTTATCAAGTCGATGGTGACAGACTATCGTTCAAGAGGAATCTTCTTTGTCTCGATGGCTCGTTCACTCGGCATCGCTTCACGCATTGACCCAGTGACAGGAAAGATTCAATACATCAAAGACAACAACTGGATTGACGTTAACTTTGAAGAAGAAGTGACAGAAGCAGCTCCAACACGTCAAGGCGTTTTGATGGCGAAATACGTTCCTTCAGGAGCATTGACAGACCTTCGTTATTACACACATTTCTCTATCAAGAAGTTCAACGGCAAGAGATTCGACTTGCTTGCTTACGACGCTAAAGACCCAGGCATGGATTTCGGTGAACAATATTCTACATTATTTGAAAACGGCCTCGCCCTCGACCCAGGATATTACGTCATGACCACAGGAACTCGTCTTTCTGACGGCAGCGTACTTGCACGCACCACATTCTTTAATATAGAATCAGACAAGACAACTAACATTGATTTGGTTATGAGAGAACCAGAAAAAGGTCTCAGAATAATTGGTAACTTCAATTCGGAGAATGTATATACTCAGACACAGACTCAGACACAGACTAGTTTGTTGGCTACAACAGGCCGTGGTTTTTATGTTCTCGGTCTCTTGGACGGTGGCAGCGAGCCAACAACACACGCAATGTTAGACATCGCAGCTGTTAAAGACCAGTTGGATAAATGGGGTAGAAGCTTCGTGTTCTTGTTCCAAAACGAAGAGCATAAGAAAAATTTTGAACTTAAGAATTTCCAAGGACTTCCAGAAAATCTTACTTTCGGTATCGAAGACGGCACAATGTTGAAAGAAGTAGTCGCTAATATGCGACTCCAAAATAACAACCTCCCAATATTCATCGTGGCTAACACACAGAATGAGATAGTATTTATCTCACAAGGCTACACCATAGGACTGGGAGAACAGCTTATGAAAGTCATCAACGAACTTTAAACTAAGAACTAAGAACTTGCTCCGCGTATATCATGTATTTACGCGGAGTTTTTTTTATACACTAAATAAAATCCACTAAATATCATCCACGAAACCACACAAATCTTTCACGAAATCATTTATTGAAAATTCGTGCAGATTCGAGGATGTTTTTTTCTAATCCACTAAAAGACACAAATCTTTCACGAAATCATTTAGTGAAATTTCGTGCAGATTCATGGATGTTTTTTTCTAATCCGCTAAAAGGCACTAATCTTTCACGAAATCATTTGGTGAAATTTCGTGCAGATTCGAGGATGTTTTTTCTAATCCGCTAAAAGACACAAATCTTTCACGAAATCATTTAGTGAAAATTCGTGCAGATTCGAGGATGTTTTTTCTAATCCGCTAAAAGACACAAATCTTTCACGAAATCATTTATTGAAAATTCGTGCAGTTTCGTGGATGTTTTTTCTAATCCGCTAAAAGACACTAATTTTTCACGAAATCATTTATTGAAAATTCGTGCAGATTCGTGGATGTTTTTTTTCTAATGCGCTAAAAGACACTAATCTTTCACGAAATCATTTAGTGAAATTTAGTGAAATTTCGAGGATGTTTTTTTCTAATCTGCTAAAAGACACTAATCTTTCACGAAATCATTTGGTGATAATTCGTGCAGATTCGAGGATTTTATAATTTTATCGAAAACTTCTTCAGCCTTTCGTCGAGCATATTCGCTGGAATGGTATCGGCGATATTCTTCGCAATGACGTTAAGAAGTCTTTCCTTGACGTAATCGTTTCTCACAACCAACGAAATCTCTCTGTTAGGTTCCGGATTGACGATAGGTCGGACATTAGCCTTTTGTTGCTCTGTTAATAAGTCGATATGCAATTCTGGGATGATAGTATAACCACCGTTGGTGTCGACGATTTTTATCAAAGTATCGATGCTGCCGGCTTCGTATGTCGTTGAAAAACCAGAATTGGATTCACAGAGTCGCATCACTTGGTTGCGCAGACAATGTCCTTCCTTCAAAACCCAGAGATGTTCCGTAGGAATGTGATTCATCTCGTATTCCTTAATCATATTATATAATGGCTCAGTAGGAGAGACGTAAGCAAAAAATCTCTCATAATAAATAGGAATTTCCAAGAAATTCGGATTGTTTAAAGGCGTCGCCAACAATGCCATATCGATTTCGGCTTTTTCAAGCTGATTGATGATTTCCGCTGTGGTTATTTCCTTTACATGAAGATTGATGTTAGGATTTCTTTCTTGTAATACATTAAATAATTTTGGCAATACATAAGGCGCAACAGTCGGAATGATTCCTAATGTCACCTTGCCCGACTCTTGCTCTTTCTCTGTGAGTGCAAGTTCCTTGAACTGTTTGGCGTTATATAAAATAACCTTGGCCTGGTCGATGAGACGCATTCCGATTTCTGTCGGTGCTATAGGCTGAGCCTTTCTGTCGAAGATGTTTATTTCCAGTTCTTGTTCTAATTTCTGTACCATCATGCTGAGCGTGGATTGTGTCACATGGCATGATTCTGCAGCCTTCACGAAATGACGATATTTGTCAAGTGCGACGATGTATTCTAATTGTTGTAGAGTCATATTTTTTTGCTATGGGTTATGAGCCTTGGGCTTTGAGCAGATTGTTGTTTGTTAATAAGAAAGTCATCTCTTATTGTAATGGACTTTCTCGCTGCTCATAACTCACTGCTCAAAGCTCAATTGATAAAATCGATACAAAGATAGAAAATATCTGTTTGACAAATACATGTTTCTCGTATTATTTTTGCATCGTAAATGAACAAAGCCTAGCGGCTGATGGTTAAGGGAAAATGACTAATGGCTAAAGGCTAAAGTTTACTTAAGGTTAAAATAAAAATATAAACAACAATTTAAAACAGTAAAACAATGGAAACAAACAACACAATAAACGTAATGCCAAGAATTGGCGACACAGCTCCAGCTTTCACAGCAAAAACAACACAAGGTGTAATCAATTTCCCATCAGATTATAAAGGCAGATGGAAAATCTTATTCAGTCACCCAGCCGACTTCACACCGGTATGTACTTCAGAATTCATGTCATTCGGCAAACTTGCTGATGAGTTTGAAAGACTCAACACTCAGTTGGTAGGACTTTCGGTCGACGGTTTATATAGCCACATCGCATGGTTGCGTACTATCAAGGAAAAAATCGACTGGAAAGGAATGAAGAATATGGAAATCCAATTCCCTCTCATCGAGGATATCACTATGGAAGTAGCTAAGAAATATGGTATGATTCAACCAGGAGAAAGTTCGACATCGGCAGTGCGTGCGGTCTTCTTCATCGACCCACAGGACAAAATTCGCACTATCATGTACTATCCGCTCGCACTCGGTCGTAACTTCGACGAAATCATGAGAGTCTTGGTAGCCTTGCAGACTGCGGATAACTTCGGTGTTGCGATGCCAGCCGACTGGCGTCCGGGTGATGAAGTAATCGTTCCTACGGCTGGCTCATGCGGCGTGGCAAAGGAAAGAATGCAAAGCTCAGAAGACGAGATGCACTGCTACGACTGGTTCTTCTGCACCAAGAAATTAAGCAAAGAAGAAGTTGAAAAGAAACTTGGTAAATAATAGGAATTAAGGGTATGAGGAATTGAGGAGCTAAGGAATTGAGGAATTAAGGAACTAAGGAACTTCATACCCTCAAATCCTCAGATCCTCAAGTCCTCAAATCCTCAAATCCTCAAATCCATAAATAGTAAAGATATGAAAGCAATAAATATAACAAAAGAAGAATTTTTGAAAAAAGTGATGGATTATGAAAGTAATCCTACAGAATGGAAATATAAAGGCGACAAACCTGCTATCATCGACTTTTACGCTTCATGGTGCGGACCTTGCAAGATGTTGGCTCCAGTGCTAGATGAACTCGCCAAAGAATATGACGGAAAGGTCTATATATATAAGGTTGACACCGAAGTGGAGGAGGAGTTGTCGCAAGTGTTCGGAATACGTTCAATACCTACGATGCTGTTCGTGCCGATGGAAGGAAAACCGATGATGACACAAGGCGCATTGCCAAAATCGGAAATCGAGAAGATGATAAAACAAAGGCTGTTGAACTAAGGCTATTGAACTTTATAAAAAAAGCAGACCACATTAATGTAGTCTGCTTTTTTTGTTCAATGGCCAGAAGCCAAAAGCTAATAGCCAATGGTTATTTAGCAACGCTGATGCGTTTTACTGCGATGCCGCTCTCTGTTACGATGCGTACCATATAAATACCAGCTTCGTATTGTGACATATTGATGATTTCGTTGTCAGAATCGACATTTCTGTCATAAACGATTTGTCCTAATACATTGCTGATAGTGATACGTTTCATATTTTCAGCTGTGATGTTCAAGTTGTCTTTTGCAGGGTTTGGATAAACCATCATGCCTTTGACACCATTTTCATCAATCTTAGTAACTTCAACAACGACATAGTCTTTGCCTAATTCGTTGTATGCTGTTGCTGGTTCTGATTCGCATTTTTCATCACCGCGTGTGTAGACTGATGTCACTTGATAGTAGTAAGTGCCTCTGTCAATTTCATCGAAGTAAGTGTTAGCTTTAGTTTCAGCAATCAATTCATAGTTGCTGTTTGATGTGCTACGGTAGATGTTGTAGTGATCAAATTCGCCGTTGTCTCTTGTATTTTCTGTTGTGACATAAGCTCTCATGAACCAAGTGTTGTTATAATCAGGGTTCAATGCTAACAAGTCGCTCCAGCTTGTTCCGTCGAATGAAATCCATCTTCCGTTAGGGTCGCCAGTGCCTTTTGTTGCGACAGCTGGGAATTGGGTTCCGCTTTGATAGATTGTAATCCAGATGTTTTCTTCACCTGTTACTGGTACTGGTGCTGTGAATTTAACTTCGAATATACCTTCTTCTTCTGCACCTAAGAATTTGAAATCTTGTGAATAAACTGGTGTTCCAGGAGCGAAGTCACCACCGTAAGAAACTGTCAATGTTGCATCGCCAGCATTCTTGTTGTATAAAGCTACTTTTGTGATGTTTGTTCCTGCATATTGTGCTAAGTCTTTAGCAGGGAACATGATACCCCAGTAAACTTGTCCGCCGTTGCCACCGAATGTCTTTTCTGGTGTGCCGTTGTCGTAGTATAACCATTCTTTTACATAAGGCCAAATCAATGTAGCACCGAATGTTCCATCTTCATTGTATGTTGTTTCTCCGTAGAGATTTTGTGGTTGTACGCAAACTAATGGTTCTTTTGCAACAAATGTTCTTGTTAAAGGACATGACATTGCGTAGTATGTTTGATCTTTAACGCCGCCGTAAACGACTCTGATTGTGTAGTCAATAGTTGATTCGTCTTCTGAGAAAGTATCTGTAAATGTATTTTCTTTTATTGGTTCTGGAGTGATGAGCTCGCCATTACGGAAGACGATTGTACCAAGAGGTTCGATTGTTGTTATTTCTTGTTCGTCGAGTATTGACTCATCTTTTTCACCAACGAAAGCGCGAATCATCCATGCACCGCAGTCGTAATATTCGCTGTCGACCCATGTTACACCGTCATGTGACATCCAACGGCTGTTGTAATCGCCCATATCAGCTGAGTAAGCAGCAACATAACCGCCTGAACCATATTCGTTTGAGAATTGAATCCATACATTTTCTTTTCCGCTGATTATGACTGGTTCGTCTAATTCTATTTCAACAAAAGTTTTCTTGCCTGTTGTTTCGTATGTTTGAACATGAACCATATTGCCTGGAGCGTTGTCGCCACCTTGATGGATACTGAAAGCTCCGCTATGTGCTGAGTAGTCGTAGATAGCAATTTTTGTGATAGGTCTTTTTGCGAAGTCTTCAATTGATTCGGCTGGGAACATGATTGCCCAATAAATCTGTGTTGGAGTAGGAGGTGTTGTTGAATAGTCGTAGAGACCCATTGCTGATTCACAAACGCCGTTGTCGTAGTATAACCATTCGCCTTCTTCTCTGTTGCCTCTTGTTGTGCCTGATGTCAAGCTGACATTGTCGAGTTTAATCCAGAAGTTGCCTTTAGAATTGAAGTGACGGAATGCGATATAAATGTCTTGACCTGCGTATGCGCTGAGGTCGATTGTTCTTTCAAACCATTGGCCTTGTGTTGATGTGCCTTCAACATTACCAGCTTCTAATGTTTCTTCATATATTGTTGTGAAGTCGTCAGCTTTAGTGTTGCTCTTTGTTGAGATAGCAACGCCATAATGTTCAGGGTCATTTTTTGATTGGATAGCAACGTTGAAAGTGATTTTTGAACCTGCTGTGATAGAATATCTTCTGTTTGTAACCAAATAATTGTCAGGATTTATTGCACCAACTTCATTGTCGTATGATATAGATGTTGCGCAGAATGAGCTGTCGATACCGAAACCTTGGTTAGCGAATTCAGAAGTGTTTTGCCAGTTACGAGCGTCACCATCAGCATCGATTGTTGCCCAGCCTTCTAATGTTCCGTTGTCGAAGTTTGTTGTGAAATCGAATGCTGGTTCGAGTGGTGCTTCATAAATAGGCATTTCCCAAGACAAAACTGCTTTGTTGTCTTCTTTCTTTGCTCTGAAGTTGACTGCATTGGCGAAGTCGCTGCATGATGCATATTTCCATGTGTATTCAAACATAACATGTTGATCGCTAGGAAGAATTGTTGCAGTGTATTCTTTGCCTTCAACTAAAGATGTGTTGAATTGGTATTGTGTTCCGCTGAAGTTTTCTTCTACTGTCTTTCCGTCGAGAAGGATGTCGAATGTAGCGTTAGCGTTTTCATAATCCCACATTGCCCAAGCTGTTGGAGAAACATAAAGTCCTTCGATTAATTCAGGCATTTTTTCTAATACGCAACCTGTTGTTGTTACGTCATAGACAGCGATATTGCCTGAGTAAGGATAATATCCGTTTAATGAAACTGTATATTTATAGTCGCCTCTGCGAACTTCTGCAAATTGACAAGTTCCTGATGCACCTGCTGTTGCTTCATATGTGTATTGTGCTTCGTTTGTGTTGGTCAATGTAATGACAGCGCCTTCTGCTGAAGCATTGTCGTCTGTAGCAAGTGTGAAGTTGACTACAGTGTTCATGTCTTTTTCAATAGAATTTGACCAAGCAATTCTAGAAGCTACAGGAACTGATGTTTCTGATATTTGTGCTTTAACGCTTACGTTGTCGATGGCAGTACCGAAGTTACCGTCTTTAAGGTCTTCGTGAACGAAAGCGATGTAAATTGTTTTTCCTGATTGTGCAGAAATGTCGATGCTTCCTTTTTTCCATTGGAAGTCTGTTGTTTCTGACCAAAGTTCTGTCCAAGGACCATCGATTGATTCTGAGTATTTTACATATAATGGGTCACCGTTGCCGCCTAATTTTCCAGGAGAAGCATAGCTGAATTCAAGTGTTGGATTCAAAGCTTTTGTCAAGTCGAGAGCTGGAGTAACGAGGTAGTATTCTGCGTTATCGTAGCCGCCGTATGAGAATGCCATTTTTTCGCCTGCGTCAGGAGCGATAACAACGCCTACAGTGCCTGATGCTGCCCATAAACCTGCTATGTTTGCTGAACTTGGATCTGAGAATGTTGTCCAGCCTTCTGGCAAGTTTGGATATTCTGCTGATTCAAAGCCTTCTTCAAGGATTGTTTCAGCAGCGTCGCGTGTTGTTGATTCGTATAAAGCTGCAACGCCCCATTGGTAAATGCCCCATTCTTGTTCGCTCCATTGTGCGTCTTGGTATGTGGTGCCTGTTACGTTGTCTGCAATTATAACTGGAGTGCCGTTAGCATTGATTCTGTTTCTGTAAACTTTGTAACCGATTGGTTCTTTTGAATCTTCGTCAGCCCATGCCCATGAAAGATTTACGTTGTTGTCTGCTTCTGTCGCTGCAACGTTTTCTGCTGGTGTAAGTAAGCCGTCTCTTAATTTTACGTTGTCAACCATGATAGTGCCTTGGTCGTCCATTGTGAAATGAAGAATTCCGAGATATACTTCTTTACCTGCTAAATATTCAAGTGAAATCTCAACTTTGTTCCATTCTGTTGGTGTTGCCAAAGTTGTCTCGTCTTGTAATGTGATGAATGACACGCCGTCTAAAGAATAAGCTACACCGATGCCGTGTTTTTCAAGTTCTTTGTCAGATTTAACATCGAAAGTGATTTTTGATGTTGGATAAATGGCGTATCTGCTTGTTGTTGAGAGAATGTTGTTTGGTTTTAACAATTCTGATGACACTGAGTAGAAGTAACCGTCACCATGACCAAGCCAGCATTGACCGTCGTTGTCAACGTCGACAGTTTTCCAGCCTTCGATAGAGCCACCGTCGAAGTCGTAGGAAAATCTGCTTTTAACGTCGTCTGCTCTTAATGAAAATGGCATAAGACATACCATTAACAATAAACTAGTTAAAAATCTTTTCATATTGATAATAAGTTAGTTAATAATAAATGATTTTAATTCTGAATAAAAAGTAGTTGTAAATTTATTAACTTACAAATATAGGATAAAATCATTAAGTCCTATTAAAAAAAGATATAAAAATTGCATGATGATTAATGCTATTTTTGCTTGTAAATATGAATAAAAAAAGGTCGCTATATTTCATAGCAACCTTTGTGAATTATCAATAGTTGATAGTTAATAGTTGATAGTTAATAGTTGATAGTTAATAGTTGATAGTTAATAGTCAATGGTCAATAGCCAATAGCCAATAGCCAATAGCCAATTTATTCCTTCACGAATTTCTTGACGATTTCGCCATTTTCAGTCATGACTTTCACAAAATAAATTCCTCTGTTTAAATTAGAAACATCAACGGACAGATTACCTTGTTGTCTTGTTGTCTTGTTGTCTTGTTGTCTTCCAAAAATATCATAAACTTCAACTGCCAGTGTCTGAGTCAGTGTCTGAGTCTCAATATAAAGTCTGTCGTTGACAGGATTTGGATAGATGTTGAAAGCATTCGCAAATTCATTTATACCTTCTGTATCATCGTCTTCAACGTCAGATGCGAGTCTGATGTCGACTGTGTATTCTGTTGATAATTCTCCTTCGATTAAGAAATAGTATGTGCCTGCTGGAAGTATAGCGTTTTGAATTCCAACGCCGTTGATAGAAGTGTTGGCTAACAAGATGTTGTCGATGATGAGACCTGTCGCAGTGTTTCCGTCGCAGTCGAAGTGACGGAATCCGATGTAGACCTCTTGTCCGGCGTATTTTTCAAGTGATACCATAACATGGTTGAAGCCTGTGTAGTTGATTGTTGTTTCCCAGACTACTTCCCAGTTGTTTTTGTCGGTAGAAACGACAACGCCGTAATGTTCTTTGTTGTACATATTGCTGAGGTCGGCAGATCTTGCGTCCCATGACAATACTGATTTCTTTGTGATGGCGTATTTTTCAGCAGTGTGGATGTAGTTGTCTGGATGTAATGCGCCGTTCAAATAAGTGTTTGAATAAATCGCGATTGACTCGTCAGTACCGCTGATGTATGTGTTGTTAGGGTCGGTGAGAACCCAACCGTCTTTGTCGCTGTCTTTTTCAAAGACGTTCCAGCCGTTAGGTTTGCCGTCGTTGAAGTCGAAAGAGAAGAGTGTCTCAGCGTTTTCATCTGGAGCAATTTCTGCTTTGTAGAAGTTGTTTTCACGAGGTCCGCCGTAGCCATCGAAGCCTTCTTTGTATATCGTGAGACTTGCATTTTCAGCGTTGGCAAAGATGATTGCATCTTCTTCAAATACAGCTTTGTATACGATGTCGCCGAGTGGCACGTCTGGTTGTACTCCTTCAAGGAAATTATAGTTTTTGTAAGCTTCAAGTTTTGCTGTCTCTGTGAAAGGCAAGGTAATTTCTTCTGCTGTTTCCCAAACGTCTTTTGCTTCAGGGAAATAAGCATCAGCTGTTACGTTGATGGTGTCGAATCCCAAAGTGTGTTCAACGACAATCTGTCCGTTGATTTCGCCTTCGACGTCTGATTCTCCATGTGTCACTTCAGCTGTGAAAGGCTGGTCGGCAGTGACGTCGACAGGTCTTGACAAGTCATAAACGATGAAGAAAGGATGTAATGATTTGATAGATAAGACTGTGTATTCATCGCCTGTTGTGCTGAATTCGATTGTTGCTGGGTCCATCCATGCGCCTGAAGGACGGTCGCCGAGGTCGATGTTTTTAGTGTAAGTGACAGGAGATGTCTCGCCGTCTCTGACTGTAGCGTTTAATGTTAATGATGCTGTCATGACGAGCAACATTAAGAAAGTGTAGAATTTTTTCATGATGATAAAATTTAGTTTGAAATACAATCACAAATTTAGTGAAAATTATCCATAATGCATACTGCAAAATTCATAATTTTTTAAGCTATCAGCTATTAGCTATCAGCAGTCAGCAGTTGAAAATTTGTAGGGACGTGATTTATCGAGTCCTAAAAAGATGATTGAAATTACCAACCACGTAAACCTTGGCGAATTTCTTTAGGAAGACTACCACTA
>JAFOBJ010000005.1 GCA_017381865.1 Bacteroidales bacterium | reverse complement strand
TTGCTATTTGTAACGAAAACTATGCTTGCCTCGGAATGTTTAAAGATATGTTCGTAGTCGGCATGGCTGACGGTAGGATAGATAGGTACGTATATAGCTCCAACTTGTTGGATAGCGAAGTCTATCATATTCCATTCCGGTGCGTTGGTAGCAACCAAAGCGATGCGGTCGCCTCTCTTGACGCCCAACTTCAACAAGCCGTAGCTGATGGAGTCGGTCATCTCGCTGAACTTCGCACCATTATATTTAACCCATTGTCCGTTGACTTTTCCAGCGAAGAGATTGTCTTTATAACCGTACTTCTCTACATAACGTGGCAATAAGTCGAACAGTCTTGGAGGGACGTCAGGTTTGCCTTGAATATTTAATTTTTCCGATTTGTTCATAATTGTTATTGTTGTTTAATCCAATTGAGTGCGTTGACGAATGCTTCAATCCAAGGAGTTACTTCGTCGTTCTTTCTGTTTTCTGGATAGTAAGGCCATTGCCATGGTAAGAAAGCGCGTTCGATGTGAGGCATCATGGCGAGGTGACGACCGTCGTTAGAGCAGATAGCTGCTACGTTCCAGTCGCTGCCGTTAGGGTTGCCTGGGTAATCACCGAAGCTGTAACTCATTGCGATGTTGTATTTGTCTTTATAATATGGGAAGTTGAACTTACCTTCACCGTGAGCAATCCAAACACCTAAGCGGCGTCCTGCGAGTGATGACAACATGATGCTGTTGCTGTGGTTGACATCGACATTGATGAAGTTAGATTCGAACTTGTGTGAGTCGTTGTGTAACATGACAGGATGTTCTTCGTGGTCTGGATAAACGAGACCTAATGCTGTCATGAGTTGGCAACCGTTACATACGCCTAAGCTGAGGGTGTCTTTGCGAGCGTAGAAGTTTTCGATTGCTGTACGTGCTTTTTCGTTGTAGAGAAGAGCGCCTGCCCAGCCTTTAGCTGAACCGCATACGTCTGAGTTAGAGAAACCACCGACGAATACAATCATATTGACGTCGCTGAGGTCTTCTTTGCCGTTGATGAGGTCTGTTGTGTGAACGTCTTTTACGTCGAAACCTGCGAGGTATAAAGCGTAAGCCATTTCGCGGTCGCCGTTAACACCTTTCTCTCTGATGATAGCAGCCTTGACGCCAGATGCTTCTCTTCTGTGCATGTCGATGCCTAAGTCTGCAGCCTTGCCAGTGAATTTAGAGCTGAAGTCGTAGCGTAAGTCTTGTTTCTTGTAATTTTCGAAACGTTCTGTTGCTTTTGCCTTGCCTGTCTGTCTGATGTCTAAGAGGTATGAGCTCTTGTACCAAACGTCGCGCAATGCGTTGATGTCTAAGTTATATGTCTCGTTGTCTTTTGTCAATGTGATTTCACGTTTGTCTTGTGGCTTGCCGATGACAACGAAGTCTATATTATTGTTTGCAAGGATTTCTTTTGCTTTAGCGTCGTTGATTTGGATAACGACAGCTGGTTGTTCGCTGAATGCTACTGAAACGAGGTCGTTGTTGTTGAATGCAGACAAGTCGATGTTGAGACCGCCTTCGCAGTTAGCGAATGTCATTTCTAATAATGTAGTAATCAAACCACCTGCTGATACGTCGTGACCTGCAACGATGAGACCTTCTTCGATGAGTTTTGAATTGTGTTGAAGCAGTTCTTGAAGTAAGCAGCGTCTTTAACGTCAGGAGCGTTGTTGCCAATCTTATCCAATACTTGAGCTAAGCTGCTGCCGCCCAATTCGAATGCGCCTTTTGAGAAGTCAACATAAAGCAATTCTGTAGCGTTGTCGGTTGAAGCGACAGGTTTGACAGTCTTGCGGATGTTAGATACTTCGCCAACAGCTGTTACTATCACTGTACCAGGAGACAATACTTTTTGTCCGTTAGGATATTTCTGTGTCATTGACAATGAGTCTTTACCTGTTGGTACGTTGATGCCTAATTCGATACAGAAGTCGCTCAATGCCTTGACTGCTTTATAGAGACGAGCGTTTTCGCCTTCGTTCTTAGCTGGCCACATCCAGTTGGCACTTAATGAGATGCCTTTGAGGTTTTCTTCTATAGGAGCCCAGATGACGTTGGTGAGTGATTCTGCCACTGCGAGGCGTGAACCTTTTGCTGGGTCAGCGAGAGCTGCTACTGGTGAGTGACCGAGTGCTGCGCCGATACCTTTGACGCCTTGGTAGTCCAATGCGCTAATACCTAAGTTGTTGAGTGGAAGTTGTATTGCACCTGCACATTGTTGTAATGCGATACGTCCTGTTACAGAACGGTCAACTTTGTTTGTCAACCAATCTTTACAAGCGACAGCTTCGAGTTGAAGCACTTGTTCGAGATATTTGTTGAATTGTTCTTTCTTATATTCTATATCGTTGAATTGATATGGTTTGTCGGTGTCGTACAAGACAGTCTTAGGAGTGCTTCCGAAGAAATCGCCTAAGCTGAGGTCGATGGCGTTGTTGCCGTCTTCTCTGATGAAACGCAAACGTTGGTCGTTGGTAGCTTCACCCACTTGGAAGTAAGGAGCGCGTTCTCTGAGAGCTGTCTGCTTGATGATTTCTGTATCATTTTTATTTACGAGGAGACCCATTCTCTCTTGTGACTCGTTGCCGATGATTTCTTTGTCTGACAATGTTGGGTCGCCGACAGGGAGGTTAGCCACGTTGATGACGCCGCCGCTCTTGTCGATGAGTTCTGAGAGGCAGTTGAGGTGACCGCCAGCGCCGTGGTCGTGGATAGAACGGATTGGGTTGTTGCCGCATTCTGTCATAGCACGAACTACGTTAGCGACGCGTTTTTGCATTTCAGGGTTAGCACGTTGAACAGCGTTAAGCTCGATAGCGTTGCTGAATTGTCCTGTGTCGACACTTGATACAGCGCCGCCGCCCATACCGATGCGGTAGTTGTCGCCACCCAATACGATGATGAGGTCGCCTGGTTCTGGATCTTCTTTGATACTGTCTTCTTTTCTTGCGAAGCCGATACCGCCAGCGAGCATGATGACTTTGTCGAAACCGAATTCTTTTCCTTCTTCTTGATGTTCGAAGGTGAGGAGACTACCATTGATTAATGGCTGACCGAATTTGTTGCCGAAGTCGGAAGCGCCGTTAGAAGCTTTGATGAGGATGTCGGCTGGGTCTTGATATAACCATTTACGTTCTTCGAAACCTTCTTCCCATTCGCGTGTGCCTTCTGTGCGAGGATATGATGTCATATAGACAGCAGTACCAGCCAAAGGAATACTACCTTTACCGCCAGCGAGACGGTCGCGGATTTCACCACCGCCACCTGTTGCAGCGCCGTTGAAAGGCTCGACAGTAGTAGGGAAGTTGTGTGTCTCAGCTTTCAATGAGATGACAGTGTCGATGTCTTGGACTTGGAAGAAGTCGGCTTGATGTTGAGTCTTAGGAGCGAATTGTTCAACTTTAGGGCCTAAGATGAAAGCGACATTGTCTTTATATGCAGATACTAATCTGTTAGGATTTTCTTTTGAAGTCTTCTTGATGAGGGCGAAGAGAGTGTCAGGCATTTCTTTGCCGTCGATGATGAAAGTACCGCCGAAGATTTTATGACGGCAGTGTTCTGAGTTGACCTGAGCGAAGCCGTATACTTCACTGTCGGTGAGCGGACGACCGATTTTTTCGCGGATGCTCTTGAGGTATGATATTTCTTCTTCGCTTAATGCCAAACCTTCTTGGATATTGTAAGATTCTATATCGTCAATGTTTTTGATTGGTTCTGGCTTGCGGTCGATGAAGAATAAGTTTTGGTCAAGGTTGTTATATTTTGCCTGAAGCATTGGGTCGAAGCTGTTGTCGTCGGCAGCGACAGGAATGAATTCCTCGATGCGAGTGATTCCGCTGATGCCCATATTTTGTGTTATTTCAACAGCGTTGGTGCTCCAAGGAGTGATCATTTCCTTGCGAGGACCGAAGAAATAACCTTCGATGGCAGGAGTTAATATCTGTTTTGCTTCGCCAAACAACCATACGAGTTTGGCAATTGATTCTTGAGATAAACGTTCTTGGCTTTCTAAAGCGATGATGTTACGTTGTTTGTTTTCGAAGAATACTATCATAGTATGATGTTTAAAAATTTAATTTGCAAATTATTAGGTAGAGATTGATGTAAAATAGTTGTAAATCTCTACAATTCCGCAAAGGTAATAAAAATGTTTTATAATATATAAGGTGTTTGAAAAAAAAACTAAGGCTATTGAACTAAGGCTGTTGAACTTTTTGATATACAACTTTAGTTAAAGTTCAAAGTTCTTGGCTCTTAGTTCTTAGTTCTTAGCCCCAAAAAAAATATTTTTAATCTGTATGTTTTTGTATTGAAAAAAATTGTACTTTTGCAGTCCGAAAAAATAGAAATTAATTTCAACTTAAATTTAAAGAATGTACGCAATTGTAGAAATCGCAGGGCAACAATTCAAAGTAAGCAAAGGTGACAAAATCTATTGCAATCGTTTGAATGGTGAAGTCGAAGGCACAATCACTTTCGACAAGGTGTTGTTGATCGAAAATGAAGGCAACACAAGGGTAGGCACCCCCGTCCTCGAAGGTGCTAAAGTTGATGCTAAGATTGTTGAGCATCTCAGAGGTGACAAAGTTCTCGTTTTCAAAAAGAAAAGAAGAAAAGGTTACCAAACATTAAATGGTCATCGTCAAGAATTGACAAGAATCATCATTGAAAACATTTCAGAATAACAAACCCGAAAAAATTTAGATTATGGCACATAAAAAAGGTGTTGGTAGTTCATCAAATGGTCGTGAATCCCAAAGTAAACGTTTGGGCGTAAAGGTTTTCGGTGGTCAAGCTGTTATCGCCGGTAACATTATCGTCCGTCAACGTGGTACAAAACACAACCCAGGTGAAAACGTAGGTTGCGGTAAAGATCATACTCTTTACGCTCTTACAGACGGTATCGTTGAATTCCGTAGAAGAAGAGACGATCGTTCATACGTTTCAGTTATCCCAGTTGATGCTGAAATCGCAGAATAATCGTTACAGATAAAACGAACAGAAAAAAAGTCCCGAGTCAATTATGATTCGGGATTTTTTTTGTTGGGATTATTGTAGGATAAAGTCAGGATAACCTTCCCACTGCCATTCTCCGTTAACTTTTACAAGGACAATCCAACCGTTATCTATATCAATCCTGTCGTTAGTACATGTATAAGCTTCAAGACATTTATACTCATCAGTTTCTACTGTACTACCAGCAGGATCTCCAAATACAGAACCATCGAACTCTATTATGTGGAACATAGTGTAGTTGCAAGATACGTCATCCGTAAAATCAAATGTGGCTGTTGAGGTATAATGAGTACAAATACCATCATTCCAGTCTTTTACAAATTTCAATGTCTTACCTTTCATAGAAACAGGTTTTCCTTGCTGCGTGGCTTTGGTATAAATGTCGTCGCCTCCTTCTGAATAAAGTTTGTCGCCGTCAATATTAAATGTCATACCTTCACTTGGAATATATATAGTATTCCCTATTATTGAGTAGGTTGCAGGAAAATCGCAATCTCTTTGGTAATACCAAAAACCAGTGCCTAAATACACGGAAAAATTACCAGCATATTCATTTTTCCAATGCTCATAGTTGATAACAGTGCTATACACTAATACAGTGTTTTCATCGATGAAATTCAATGCCTTGCATGTTTGATGGACTCCGTCCCAATCACGGGATTCTGTCAAATACAGTCCGTTAAGTTTGTCTTCGTTGTCATTATTCTTTTTGCAAGAAGAAAAAGAAAGACTTAGCATCGCTACTATTATTGCTATAGAGATTCTTTTCATTATTTTACTTATAAGTGATGAGTAAAATTGTTTGTAATTACAATATTCCGACTCCGATTCCTATTTCAAAATAGCCGTTTTCTGCTATATTATACCTGCCACTGATTTTTAGACCGCTGTATATAGTTAGTGCGGCTCCAACTTGAAACGTCAAACCAGAATCAACGACACCTTTTGTTGTGCTACTTTTTCCATAGGAATAAACAGTCATTTTGGATGCTACTGCCAAATTTAAACTTGCAATAATAAACGGATCTATACTGAAGTTATCATCTCCTATTCTATAAGCAACACCTCCTTTTATAGGGATATAATGAGCATCAATACTGCTGCTATATGTATAACCGTAACTACTTTGTTTTGTTTTAGAATGGTAATTATTGTATCCCAGTGAAAGTATGCCATAAAAATTTTCTGCAAAAAATTTGTTTACTCCCAAATTTGTTCCCCATGTGTATGCACCATCACCAACAAAACCATAAGAAAAACTATATCCAAATACCCCTGGATAAGATTTTTTTGTTTCATTTTGTTCAACGTTTTGTGCAAAAAGAACGGTTGAAAAAACTAAAAATACAGAGCAAAGTAAAATTTTTTTCATTTTTTAATTTAGTCGGTTATATACCATCGACTCCTTCGGTTCTTGTTAAACATGTTTTATTGTTATTTTGATGATGTGCTTTAGAATTCCCTTTTAGACGATAATATGTTACATTTATCTTCTCCAAGTTCTGACGATATTGTCACTGCTATTTGTAACCATTTCAGAATCGGTGTATTCCTCTATCGTGAATGATATAAACTCATCTTCATTGCTTAGATAGAAATTGTTTCCTAATATATGACAATTGTATGTGGTGTTGCGTCCACCAAAACGATTATTCCAATCGAGTTTGTCATTATAGAACTTTATATACTCGCCATGTGTGCATGTAAAGGAACCGTAGGTTTCGAGATACCATGTTCCTGAAGTTGGTGTTCCGTTACCATCTTTTGAATTACATGATAGAAGCATTGTACTTGCTATCATCGTTAAAATTAAGAATGTTTCATACTTTTTTTCTTTTAAGTTATACATTATGTTAATAAGTCATATTTCAAATCCTCTCACGCATAACTATAAAAGAAAAGCGTGGGTTAGTTGCCACGCTCTAAAGGTACTACCACATACCAGCATACAAGACAACACAACCCGCGCTATACGCAGGCATTAAGTGTCTATTATTCTTGTATGCTTTTTTTGAAAGTGGTAGTTTCTTTAGAGCAAGAATAATAGCAAAAATGCTATAATATTCAATATGTCTTGACAGATAACTCTGTCGGTGCAAATTTAAAGAAATATTTTTATCATAAGCAAAAAATATATCACAAATTTACTGTTAAAAATATATACATAGTCACTAAGTTGTATTACACAATTAAAGGGAAATCTATAACGCAGGATCGTTAAATCTATCCTTTTGTAAATGGTTGATAATTATCAGGGTTGATTAATTCGTATGTGTATAATATTTCTGTTATAATGGAAAATTATTAAAATATTTTTCTATATGATGTAAAAAATAACAGAAAAGCACATTAAAAAAAAACTTTAGCCTTTAGTCTTTAGCCTTTAGTCTTTTTATTATCTTTGCGCTAAAATAAATTTTACCATGTTAGTAGTATCTTACATAAGAGAACATAAAGAAGAAGTTATCAAACGCTTGAGTATTAAGAATTTTACTCGCTTTGAATTATTAGATGAAGTATTGCAACTCGATGATGAACGTCGCGCTTTGCAACAAGAAAACGACGAGGCTCTCGCAGAAGCTAACAGCCTCGCAAAACAAATCGGCGAACTATACAAACAAGGCAAGGCTGACGAAGCTAACGCCCTCAAACAAAGAAACGCTGAACTTAAAGAAAAGACAAAAGTCCTCGCAGAACGCGCTGAAGAAATCAAGACTCAGCTTCAAAATAAACTCGTCGAGATTCCTAACACTCCAAACCTCGATGTTCCTTGCGGTAAGACAGCTGCCGACAACCTCGTCGTTAGCCAAGAAGGCGAGATGCCAAAACTTCACGAAGGCGCAGTTCCTCACTGGGATTTACTCAATAAATATCAACTCGCCGACTTCGAACTCGGTAATAAAGTGACAGGCGCAGGTTTCCCATTCTACAAAGGCGCAGGCGCAAGATTACAACGCGCTCTCATCAATTTCTTCCTCGATGAAGCTATCGCTGCAGGTTACTTTGAAATTCAACCTCCAATTTTGGTTAATGAAGCTTCAGCTTACGCAACAGGTCAACTTCCTGATAAAGAAGCTCAAATGTATGCTGTGCCATTGGATAATATGTATCTCATCCCAACAGCTGAGGTTCCAGTGACAAATATCTTCCGCGATAAGATTGTTCAAGAAAATCAACTTCCTATACAAAATGTGGCTTACTCAAACTGCTTCCGTCGTGAGGCTGGTTCATGGGGCAAGACAGTGCGTGGTCTCAACAGATTACATCAATTTGACAAGGTTGAAATCGTTGAAATCGCTCACCCTGACACATCATACGAAAGACTTGAAGCAATGAAAGAACACGTCGCTAACTTATTACGCAAACTCGAACTTCCTTTCAGAGTGTTACGTCTCTGCGGCGGCGACATGAGCTTCACATCTGCAATGACTTACGACTACGAAGTATGGTCAGCAGCACAAGAATTATGGCTTGAAGTAAGTTCTGTTTCTAACTTCGAGACATTCCAAGCTAACAGAATGAAACTTCGTTTCAAAGACAAAGATGGCAACATTCGCCTCGTTCACACATTGAATGGTAGCGCACTCGCATTGCCTCGTATAGTTGCAGCGTTGTTAGAAAATAACCAGTGCGAAGAAGGAATCAGAGTTCCTAAAGCACTCCAAAAATACACAGGCTTTGAAATTATTAAGTAAATTAAGCATAATATTGATATTGTTTTCATTGATGGCTTGTAACGAGCCGTCAATGAAACGTATTAATACCTTGGAAAAAAGAGTTTCCAAGACAGAGAAAAAATACCAAGAAACAGAAACCGCTTTTAATCAACTCGTCGACGACTGCGCAAAATTAGATGAGTTTTTAAGAAAGAATAATACTCCAAAACCAGAGATGCAGCTTCTTCGCGCTTATCTTCAACAATATGAAGATGAACGTATTGCAATGAAAGAAGAGATAAAATATTCTAAAAGTCAACTCGCTAACTTGAAAGATGATTTTAAGAATGGTCTCTATGATGAGACTCAAAGAGGTGAGTATCTTAAATCGGAAGAAGAAGCTCTGAATAAGACAGAAGCTAAGCTGGATTATTTCCTTGATCGTTTCAAACAACAAAGTGATTTTATTAAAATACAGAAAAGCAATAAGTTACAATGAGACTTACGATGCGGTTGTTTTTCTTCCTTCTGATTTTGTTTTCGACATCATCGCTGAAAGCGCAGACACCATTTCCTCAGCATCAGTCGAAATCGAATCAGTCTGCACAATCGCAACGACAGATAAACGATAAGCTTGCGCGTAATTTTTTCAATAATAAAGAGTATGATAAAGCCGCCGACTTGTATCAGCAGCTTTATGTTGATTATCGTTACTATTATTATTTTTCGCAATATATTGAATGTCTTATCTTTCTTGAAAGATTTGATGAGGCTGAAAAAGACCTGAAGTCGTTTATTAAGAATGATAACACCACGAATAAGTGGAGGTCTAATGTGTCGTTAGCTTATGTTCTTTTTAGAGATAATGAAAAGGATAAGTCGGATAAGATTCTTAAAAAACTGATAAACGAATTGCCAGCTGATAAGAATGTTTTCATTCAAGTGGCAAACGAAATGCGTGCGAAAGACTTTAACGAATTTGCTATCATGTTGTACGACAGAGGCTCTGGTATTTCTTCTATGGATTATAAATTTTTTATGGAGAAAGCCTTGGCTTATCAGTCGATGATGGATTTTGGTAAGGCAACGGAAAATTATCTTCTTCAATTGGAAGAGAAACCTGATGATTATGAAGTTGTTAAGTCTAGGATGTCGTATATGTTGAGGTATAATGTTGATGATTCTGTTATTGATGATATGCGTTTTGCTTTGTTGAAGAAAGCGCAGGAAAATCGTGACAATGAAAATTTCGCTGAGCTTTTGGTTTGGTTTGCACTTCAGATGAAAGATTATGAAATTGCTCTGGATCAGGAGATTGCGTTGGATAGACGTTTCGATGACAGAGAATACGATGTTATATATCTGGCGAAAATTGCTCGCGATAATGAGCAATACGATATCGCTATAAGGGCTTACGATTATCTTATCAAGAAATCTACGGAAGGTGTTTATTATGAAGATGCTGTCGTAGGAATGACGGAGGTTCAATATCAAAAGGTCGAGTCATCGTTGTATGAAGGTTCAAAAACGGAATTTTATTCAGAATTTGAGAAACGTATTGAAAAAGAATGTACAGAACTCGGCGTGTCGGATAAGACAATACCTATATTAATTATACGCGCAGAGATTTTAGCTTCCCGTCTTAATGAAATAGAAAAATCGATTGAGATATTGAACGATGCTTTGCCGTTGAATATTTCAAGATTAAATAAGGCAAAAATAAAGATGAAACTCGCTGATATTTATCTTTTTAAGGAGGAAGTTTGGGAGGCAACATTGCTTTATAGCCAGGTGGATAAGTCGATGAAAGAAGAACCTATCGGTCACGAGGTGCGTTTCAAAAATGCGCAGCTGCGTTATTATATAGGCGAATTTGATTGGGCTTTGTCTGTCTTAAATATTTTAAAATCAGCGACATCGAAACTTATTGCCAACGATGCAATGACATTGTCGCTGGTGATTTCTGATAATTTAGAATACGACACTATTGCGTTGCAACGTCTTGCAAAAGCTGATTTCTACATATATCAAAAACGTTACGAACTTGCAAATCAGATGCTTGATTCTATTAATGTTTATAATCCAAATGAGGTGAGCATGCCGTATCTTCTGATGCGTAAGGCTCATATCGCAATGGAAAATAATGATTATGAAATTGCTGACAGCCTCTATAAGCGTGTTTATCAAGGATATGCGGATAGTTATATGGCAGACGACGCTTTGATGAAAGACGCAATTTTGTTGGAAAAAACTTTAGATAAAAAAGAAGAGGCGCTGGAATGCTACGCAAAACTCATCGATGAATATGCGTCGAGTGTTTATGTGGCGCAAGCAAGAAATGCGTATAGGAGAATTAGGAATTAGGAGTTAAAATAAATTAGATTATGGAACAGAATCAATATAATAATTTAGTCAGACCTAAGAAAGCTTTAGGTCAGCATTTTCTTACTGATTTGAATATCGCAAGAAAAATCGTCGATGCGATGTCTGATGATGTCAACGTTATCGTGGAAGTAGGTGCTGGAATGGGCGTTCTTACGCAATATATCATTCAAGATAATCTTGAAAAACTTCGTGTCGTTGAGATTGATACTGAATCTGTTGAATATTTGAAAAATGTTTATCCTCAACTCGGCGACAATCTCATTCATGGCGATTTCTTGAAGACAGATTTAAGTAAGTTTGCTTCAGAGAAAATCGGTGTGATAGGTAATTTCCCTTATAACATCAGCAGTCAGATTTTTTTCCAAGTGTTGAAATATAGAAATCATGTTGATGAAGTCGTCGGCATGATACAGAAGGAAGTCGCTGAGCGCATCGCTGCTGGTCCTGGAAGCAAGACTTACGGAATATTGAGTGTATTGCTTCAAGCTTGGTATGATATTGATTATCTGTTTACTGTGCATGAAAATGTCTTCAATCCGCCACCAAAGGTGAAGTCGGCTGTCATTAAAATGAGACGTAATAATGTAAGTCAATTGGATTGCGACGAGAAATTGTTTGTCACTGTTGTGAAACAAGCTTTCAACCAAAGAAGAAAGACGATGCGTAACTCATTGAGAAGTCTGATTCCTCAGGAAATCATTCAAGATGAGATATTTAACAAACGTCCGGAACAATTGTCAGTGCAAGAATTCGTTGAGTTGACGAAGAAGTTGGAACGTAACTAAGAACTAAGGCTGTTGAACTTTGAACTTTTCGGTCGCTGAGCTTGTCGAAGCGCCGAGCTTTGCCTTCGACAAGCTCAGGCACCGTTGACTATCTTCATCTCGCATTAAGCGAAACATCGTCCATATTTTTAATGGATTTATTGGCGGTGAAGAAAGAAGCGAGACTTCCTATTATTGTGATTGTGAAGAAAACGAGCGCGACATCGGCAAGTTCAAGGGCGACAGGATAAGCGTCGATGATGTAATTGCCGCCGTTGCCGAGACGAATTATGCCGAAATATTGTTGTGCTAGAACGGCGATAATTCCTAAAGCTAATCCTAATAAACCACCGACAACGGATACTAAAAGACCTTCGTTAAAAAATATTTTCTTGATTAAATTAGTATCAGCACCCATCGCTTTTAAGATGGAAATGTCTTTTCTTTTGTCGGTAATCAACATGCTCAATGCGCCAATCATATTGAATGTCGCCATTATTAATATAAATGTAAGTATAAGATAAACAGCGAGTTTCTCGGCTTTCATCATTTTATACAAAGTCTCCTGTTGCTCATATTGGTCGTAAACCTTATAATCTTCTCCAAGAACATCTTTGATTTCTTCTTTGATTTTGTTTAACTGCCTTTTGCCTTTTGCCTTTAGCCTTTCGTCATTGATAAACACTTCGACATCGGTGCATATGTTTTCGTATTCTGTTAAATTTGAAAGCCATGAGAAAGGAGCGAGGACGAGGCGTTCATCTACTTCTTGCTGAGTGGAGAACACATCTGTGACCATGAGAGTGCCGCTGTTGAAGCTGTTTTCAATGTTAAAAGAAGACGCATTGCCACGTTTAGGAACGAAGACTTGTATTGAAGAATAAGGCTGGTACACGTTGATTCCTAGGTAGTAAGCCATGCCAGCACCAGGAATGCCGAAGTTGACTCTTTCATTTCTGATGATGAAAGTCGTGTCGCCTAAAATCGTCCCTTTTATTCTGTCGATTTTGTTGTAATCGTCAGGAACGCCTTTGATTTGTCCAATCTGTTGTTTGTTGGAATTTTTAAATAAAACGTCTTCGGTAATGGTAGGGAAGACATAGTCAATGCCTTCAATATTTCTGATTTTATCAAAAGGGAATTCGTTGATATTTATTGTCTTGCCTTTTACAGAACTGATGTTTAAGTCGGGTGAAAACTGATGTATCATATCAGAAATCACGGTGTTGAAACCGTTAAACACCGATAAGACAAATATCATAGCGAAAGTTGCTACGCAAATACTTACAATCGATATCCAAGTCACGATATTAATAAGATTGTGACTTTTCTTTGCAAGAAGATAACGCTTCGCTATGAATGAAGGGAGGTTCATTTAAAGTCAATAAGTCAATAAGTCAATAAGACAATAAGACAATAAGTTTTTAGAACTTTAGCCATTAGTCTTTAAGTAAGTGGTCGATATTTTCGATATAATCCAAAGAGTCGTCTTCGAAGAATTGGAGTTCAGGGATTATTCTGAGTTGATGTCTTACTCTGTCGCCCAACATCTTGCGCAATCCTTTTGACATACCGTTGACTTCAGCAACGACGTTTTTCTTTTCTTCCATCTTAGGTCCGAAGATGCTGAGATACACGCGAGCGTATGACATATCGGTTGTTACGTTGACTTTAGTAACGGAAATCATCACGTTACCGTTTGCTTTTATTTCTCTTTGAAATATTTCGCTCAACTCTTTCATGAGGAGCTTTGATATTTTTTGCTGTCTCTTTGTTTCCATGTTGCAAAGGTAATAAAAAAGTTGATAACAATCTATTAACTATGAACTATTAACTATTAACTCTAAACTTTATCCTTCGTGTCCATTATTATCGTCACTGGTCCGTCGTTGACGAGAGCTACGTCCATCATTGCGCCGAATTGTCCGCATTGCACAGGGCGTCCTGAAATGAGAGCTAATTGTTTTAAGAAGTTCTCGTACAGAGGGATAGCTTTTTCAGGGCGAGCGGCTCTGATGAAACTTGGGCGGTTGCCTTTCTTTGTCATGGCGTGAAGCGTGAACTGGCTCACGACAAGAAACGAACCTTCAATTTGGTTGATATCCAAGTTCATGGCGTCGTTTTCGTCAGAAAAGATGCGCAGTTTCGACAATTTATTGCAAAGCCATTCTACATCTTCTTCAGTGTCGGCGTCTTCAATGCCGAGCAAAATCATCATTCCTTTTCCTATTTTTGAAATAACTTCTCCCGCAACAGTCACTGATGCCTCGGAGACTCTTTGTATTACGATTCTCATTTTTTAAATATTGTTAAGAGCATCGAGCGATGAGCGATGAGCTTTTTGTTGCTTATGACTCATATCTCGCAGTAATTGACAAAAATAACATTTATTCCCTACTTTTTTCATTTTATTCCCTACTTTTTTCGCTCAATGCTCATAGCCTCAAGTTTAATGGCCAACAGCTTTTAATTTTAAAAAAAACTTTAGCCTTTAGTCTTTAGCCTTTAGTCTTTTTCTTATCTTTGCAAATCAAGTAAATTATGTATAATTGTAATGCATTTTAATAATTATGAATTATGCATTACAAATTATGAATTGAATTAATTATGCAGTTATTTTATAGAAAGTATGGAGATCCAAAAAACAAGCCAATAGTGGTTATTTTTGGATTGTTGGGAGTTTCGGAAAACTGGGATTTTTTTGGAAAGCGTTTTGCAGAACTAGGATATTATGTTTTGGTTCCTGATGTTAGAAATCATGGACAATCGCCACATTCTGACGTATTTAACTATGACGTTTTGGCAGCTGATATAAAGCAGATGATTGATGAAGAAAATATAAAGAAATGTTATCTTCTTGGTCATAGTATGGGTGGTAAGATTGCGATGCGTCTAGCTTTCGATTATCCTGATATGGTTGAGAAATTAGAAGTTTTGGATATCAGTCCTCGCGCTTTTGATCATCCGATGGAACATGTAGGATTTATTTCTGCGATGTCGAGAATTGACCTCACAAAAGTTGAACATCGCTCTGATGTTGAAGCTGAATTGGCAAAAGAAAATTATGAAAGACGTCTTCTTCTTTTCTTGATGAAGAATTTGTCATATAGTCATGAAAATGGTTATAAATGGAAGCCATATCTCGATGGAATAGCAAAGAATATCGCAGAAATTGGCAAGGGCTTCGACGAAAAATATCATTACGACGGACCTACATTATTCGTCAGAGGCGGACAATCAGATTATATTATCGACAAGGATTATGAAGTGATGAAACATCATTTTCCTAACTATGAAATGGTGACATTGGAAGAGTCGGGACACTGGATTCATGTTGATGACCCAGAAGGTTTTAACAAAGCAACAGAAGAATTTTTTTGTAACAAATAAAGATATTTTATAAAATGATACCGGAAAAAGGAAAACTTATTGAAGTCTTGAGAGAAGTTGTTTATTTCCCTAAAGGCGATAATATCATCAACTTAAAGATGGTTGACGATATTGAATTAAAAGAAAACTTAATCCGTTTTCGTCTTTTGTTTGAAAAACTTGAAGATGAGAAAAATCAGATTCTTATCGACACAGCGACACAAATGTTAAAAAATGCTTTTGGCGATATAGAAATCGACATCGTTGCAGCATCACAAGAGAATGCGCTGTCTAAAGTAAAGCATATCATTGCAGTAGCATCAGGCAAAGGCGGCGTTGGTAAATCAACGGTGTCTGTCAACCTTGCAATCGGTCTTGCGCTTCAAGGCATGAAAGTAGGTTTGGTTGATGCCGACATTTATGGACCATCAATACCAGTGTTATTCGGCAATGAAGAAACACGTCCTTTGGGTTACGACCGCGACGGCAAGTCATATATGATTCCTATTGAAAAATATGGCGTTAAGATGATTTCTATCGGACATCTTGTCGATAAAGACATGCCTCTTATCTGGCGTGGACCTATGGCATCCAATGCTTTAAGCCAGCTTCTTCTCGATACAGACTGGGGCGAATTAGATTTCTTGGTTGTCGACATGCCTCCAGGAACAGGCGATATTCAATTATGTCTTGCACAAAACTTCAAAATGTCTGGTTCTGTTATTGTTACGACGCCACAGAAAGTAGCTCTCGCTGACGTACGTCGTGCCGCTAATATGTTCCGTCATGAAGGAGTTAACGTGCCTATTCTCGGTTTGGTTGAAAATATGGCATATTTCACACCATCAGATATGCCTGAAAAGAAATATTACATCTTCGGTAAGAACACAGGCGCAGATTTCGCAAAAGAATTAGATATGCCTTTGCTTGCTCAGATTCCTATCGATGAAAACATTTCTATGGCTAACGATAATGGAACTCCATTCTCTTTCAATGGATTCTCTCCTGTTGCAGCAGCATTTGAGAAATTAGCTAAGAAAATTGTTGAAATGTTTTAATAAGCTATGAGCTATGAGCAGTGGGCAATGAGCAATATCTGCTAAAAGCTCGCGGCTCAAAGCTCACGGCTCAAAGCCAAATAAACTATGGAAAAACAAGAATTAATACAAAAGATTCAAAATATTCTCGTTCAGGTGAGACCTTATCTTGCTGCCGATGGCGGTGGCGTGGAATTCGTTGATTTGACGGACGATATGGTTGTTTTAGTCGAATTGACAGGTGCGTGCGGAAGCTGCCCTCATAGCACGAGAACTCTTAAAAATGGAATAGAGAAGACCATAAAAAGCATTCTCCCAGAAATAAAATCCGTTGAAAACGTTAAATAATTATGTAGAGACGTCACTCCAGTGGCGTCTCTTTAATTTACAATTAGCAATTTACAATTAACAGTTAAGGTGTTTTCTTTTTTTAAATATCGTTTGAAGTCGCAGGGAAAATTCAGGTTGCATTCGCCTTTTGTCTATGATTTTTATGAAGAAGTTTTGGAAAAAATCACTCGTGAAAATTGGAGAGAGGAATTGCATAATAAATTGAATGTTTTTCTGTTAACAAAGAAAGATGTTTTTAAGAAAAATGATGTTTTTATTATTGAAGAAGACATACATGTTTCGAAAGAAAGAGAAAGAAAATGGGAAGAAATGATAAAAGATAAGTCTGCGACACTGACGATTGATTGTTATCATTTTGGACTTGTTTTCAAGATGCAAAGAAAAGAGAAACAGCACTTTATATTAAAATTTTAGAAATATTGGTTTAAGGTGTAATGCTTAATGTTTAAGGACGAATTAGTGTAATTTCAAAACCTTAAACTTTAAACCTTAAACTTTAAACCTTAAACTTTAAACTATGATTTACACAAAAACAGGAGACAAAGGAACCACATCGTTAATAGGCGGAACTCGTGTTAACAAAGACGATGTTCGTTTGGAAGCCTACGGCACTTTTGATGAGTTGAGCGCATTTGTTGCAGTACTTGGAGATTCGGAAGGCGTTGAAACACATGAGATAGAAGTCATGGATAGGATTCAAAATAGCCTTTTGGTTTTGGAGTCATGTCTTGCATTAGATAGTCAACAGTCAACAGAAATGTCAAAATATATACCTCGATTGACGGAAGACGATGTCAAGTTTTTAGAAGATGAAATTGATGCTATTAATGCACAGTTGGAGCCTTTGAAGTACCTGATTATTCCAGGAGGCAATATTTTATCATCGAGAGCTCATGTGTGCAGGACAGTATGTAGAAGAGCTGAGCGTAACCTTGTGCGAATGGGCAGAGAATATGATGTTGACGACGTTTTGAGACGTTTTGTAAACCGGCTTTCCGACTATTTTTTCGTTTTGTCACGACTTTTTATGAAGCGAGCTGGTATTGCTGAAAAGCCTTGGAAACCAATGAAATAATATTTTTTAAAAATAATTTGAAAAAACACTTGACTTTTTATATATAAATAGTAATTTTGCGCCCGAATTTTAAAACCATAAAGAAATGTATTGGACATTAGAATTAGCATCAAAGATGGAAGACGCTCCATGGCCAGCAACAAAAGACGAATTGTTAGAATGGGCGATGAGAGTTGGATTACAACAAGAAGTTATTGAAAATCTTTCAGAGATAGAAGACGAAGGTGAAATATACGAAAGAATCGAAGATATTTGGCCAGACTATCCAACAAAAGACGACTTCTTCTTCAATGAGGATGAATATTGATTGGTTGTTTAAGGTTAAAAACCTGAATATCAGCGAATTAAAAAGACCGATTGGGATAGTCCAGTCGGTTTTTTTTGTCTAAATACTGCCCGAAAACTGCCCCAAAATGACTGAAACTGCCCAAATACTGCCCTGAAACTATTACCAAATCCTCCTGAAAATAAGAGTAGTAAGTGAGGGAGGTGAGACTGCCCGAACACTGCCCAGAGATTGTCCTCCAGTCTTTTACAAAAAAAATGAGCGAACAGATAAGACCGCTCATTGAAGTCAAAATATTACCCATAATTTCTGTTTCCACTGCCCTGAAAAAGAAAAAGGACAGAACCGAAGTCTTGTCCTTAATTTAACCTAACTTAATATTGAGTTTGTCACCAACCTCTTCTGCAATCGTGTTCGGTAGCAATGTCGCATATACTTTCTCCGTAACCATCGTAGAAGCGTGTCCCAGCATTGAAGAGGTAGTCTTAATATTAACACCTCCGTTGAGTGCCATCATTGCAAATGTGTGTCTGCCGAGGTGGATATGAAGATTGAATGGCAATCCCATTTTATCACCTATACTGCGAAGCGACTGATTGATAGTTCTTGTCTTTGCATTCTTAACCTTTTTGAAATCTGTTGCATTACTCAAATCGTAACCAGAAGGTAACATTCCAAATACAAACTCTTCGTGTTTATCTCTCCACCTTTCCAAAATCTCCCTTGAAGTATCATTCAACGGTATATAGAGCAATTTTGCTTTGTGGGCGTGATTTTTATACTGCCTATGTGAAATAATATTCTCGTCCATATTAACCTCACTCCACTTCAAACTTATCAAATCGCTTACACGTAGTCCTGTGAAACAAGAGAAAATAAAGATATCAGCAATTTCTCGTGTTCTATCATACTTTGCTTTATCAGTAAGTTCCTTAAACATTCTCAATTGCTCAATATTCAAACACTCCTTCTCTACGCTATCAGCATAAGACTTACCCTCCGTATCTAGATAAAGATTGCATATTCTTTCACAATCCTCTCTGCTTATCCAACCTTCTATACAACATTCCTTAATTGCCTTGAAAATTGGCGATAGAGACTTGTTGATAGTTGCAGGACTGTTTCCTTCTACCTCTTTTCGCCAAATGATATAGTCTTCTATAAGTTTCTTATTTATATCTCGGCAGTAGAGGATATTGTTCTCATTGGTGTTCTTCCTTTTCATTGTGCGAAGATATTTGTCAAACTTATTCATATAGCATTTCACGTTATCCCATACAGACACCCCGATTTTGTTTGTTTTGTAGAGACTTTCGTTATGCTGCAACACAAATGGTATGAACGGCACTTTACCTTCTTCACTTTCCTTTTGTTGTTGATATGTTCCATTGAGGATTGCTCTCAATGCTGCTTCGGTCATGATTTTATTGCCGCCACCGAGAAACTCATTTATCATTTTGTCGTATGTGTCCTTGAAGGTTCTCAACTTATTGTTAAGTCGTTCTGCCTTTGGATTGCCGTCTCTACCACCTTTGACATACTTGTTAAGTCCGCCTTTACCACCTAACCAGTGTTCTGGGGCAACCTTTATGTCAGATGTTTTTCTCACTGCCTTACCCTGTGTGCAATACTGAATTGCTACGGGATACTCACCAAATTCATTTGGCTTACCATCTTTTCTTAAAATTAATTTTCCTTCCATTGTGGCACCACAAAACTAAAATGATTGTTTTTTATTAATTTTTCAATGTCTCTCTGTGTATATACGATTGTCCGACCAATCTTTGAAAATTCAAGTTCGCCGTCTTGTCTCAACTTATCAATGACTGATTTGCCGACTTTCAAATACTCACTTAACTCTTGTGTGTTATACACTTTACCGACTGATTGCTCCTTCATTTCTTTCAGCATTGCATGTATTGCTGATATATCAGTTTCCATTTTAATTAAATTGATACTTTCTTCCATTGTATATAATTTTAAAATTTTCAGTAAAACAGGTTTTGAAAATTGGACTTATCTTTCTGTTTCCAAATTCTTTAACCTTCTATATTAAATATAACAAAGAGTTGAAAAAAATGACGAAAAAAGGCACTTTTTTTCAAAAAAAATGTAGTTTTTTTCGCACTTTTTTCAGTCCTGATAGCATCCTCAAAACTTAAATTCTCATACATTTATATGCGTTTTTATGTTTGTCATATAGCAAACTCCTTCTTTAATCTTTTTACCGTGCTTTCAGAGACATCTGTCAGTTTTGCCACCTTTCTTATCGGATATCCCAATCGCAAAAGTTTCAACGCCTCCTTGTATTCTTCTTTCTTTTTCTCAACTGGCTTGCGATAACCGATTTTACGACCAAGACCTGATTTACCTGTTGCTGCAAGATTTTTATCAACATAAACCTTTCTGCCTGACTGCAAGCGATAATATATGTTATCACGCTCCATTTGGGCGCAACAACCTAACACGGATACCATCACGGCGAGATATATATTCTCCTTGCCGTCTGCCGATAGCAAGGACAGACCCTCCTTCTGAAAATAGGCGTTGATACCGTTGTCTTTCAATGTGCGAATGGTATCCAAAATCTCCCAAACGGCACGACCGCAACGTGAAAGTTCAGAGAATAAAACTACATGTACACGATTGCTGATAGCATACTCTATACACTCCGATAGCACCGCACGTTCGAGGTTACGTTTTGCACCGCTTATTTTCTCCTCAAAAGTTTTGCAAATGGTCATTGAGTTTCTGTTGGCGTAATCGGTCAGGTCTATTACTTGTCGTTCTGTTGATTGTCTGTCTCCTGTTGAAGACACTCTTGCATATATCACTGCTTTCATAGTCATACTTGTGTTCATTTTAATGTTGTGTTCATTTAAGTCTTAAAAGGTCATTTTGAACCTAATGGTTCTTGCGTCCATATCAGACAAAGATTTATTTGAACTAATCTTTGACCAGATATTCTAAGCAAATATACGAAAATATTTTTATAAAATATTAATCCTCAGATAGTTAAATTGGACTAAAAATAAAAAAATCAGGAGTATGCCATAAAACATACCTCCTTTATTCATAAGTTTTAGTTTATTGAATGGTGGGTTTAACACCTCTGATTATCAGTTGTTTAGAATGATAATTCGTCCGAATAGTCTTCTTTTTTATGCTATATCCCTAATTTTCAATGAGTTTTGGACATCCCTAAAATCCTCTAATCTTTTGTTATATTTAATAACAAGAGCAAGATTACGAATATAGGCGTTGAAAGGGAATTGACAGGAGAGTGAAATGAAAAGAGAAAAGAAAGATATGAAAGAGAAGAAAGAGAATTGAAGAGAGAATGATTGATGTAAAAGTTTCTTCTCGGAGAAAAACGGAGAGAAGAAACAGAATGTTGCTGAAAGCGGCATTCATATAAATGGATTTACATGAAATATTTTAATGATAAAGAATATGAAGATAGAAATCGTAGTTAGTAAAAGAATTGAAAGATTGTATGAGGAGTATTTATCCTTGATAGAAGATTTAAGAGGTAAAACAAAGGATGAGAGATTGGTGTTATATGAGCGTATGACCAGAAGACTTTTTCCTCACGCTACAAAAGTGGTTAATTTAGAAGGACAGTTGAATGAAGAGAGAAAGGATTATCAGCGAAAGTTTAAGGAGTGGTTTTTTGTTATCTGTAAGAGTAGTTTTAGCAACGGTCGTTTTGGCGAGACTTGCTTTGAGTTTTATAAGAAAGAGATAATAAAGAAAAGTAAAAAGGATAAGTGTAATAGTAAGATTTATGCTCATAAGGTAATCCTCGCTTTAGGTCTAATTGGATTATTGGATGGGGTTAAGGAGAATTATAGTAATTCAAGGGATTATGGTCACGGATATAATTATGATATAAACTATTTCAAGTGGGTTGAAATGATGAAGGGCGTTTCAAGTGGTAATGTTTCTATGCCACTGGATATAGAGATTGATTGGTCAGGTTATGAGGATTGGTATGGTGAAAGACAATATGAAACTATTACCTCTATGTCGGTGGGTTCAAAAGTCTATGAACAGGCAAAAAATTATTTGGAACAATATGATAAGTATTTTTACTCAATTACGCTGAAAGAAGGCGAGAGAAAGCACTTTACTGATAAGTGGTTTGCGGCAAGAGCAGTTTCTGCTATCGCAGAACACGACACTTATCATATGCTCCGACACAGTGATGACAGCGAGGATAACGATGACGAGAAGTTGATATATAATGCTGGTAGATACTATACTTGTCTGACTAATATGCACAACGAAATAAGAAAAGAACTGCGTATAGATGGAGAGCCAGTTGTAGAGGTTGATATCAGTGCTGCACAACCTACTATGTTAGGTCTTCTGCTCCGAGAGCGATACCCTGACATCAGGTCGGCGTGGTTAGAGCATTGTGAGAAGGGAGACTTTTATGAATGGATTGGTTCTATTGCTATCGGTAGAAAGATAACCCCAGAGGAGAGAAAGGTTATAAAGTTGTTAATAATGCGTATGCTCTACATTGCACAAAAACCTACGGAGAAAAAGGATAACACTTCGTTTGAGACCTATTTGAAGAAGTATATAAAAGAGAAAAATCCAAGCAAGAAAGAAAATCTGGGGAAGGGGAAATTATTCAAGTCCTTTGATTTTATCGTGATATCCTATCTGAAAGCAGAGGAACCGAAGTTGTATAAAATGGTATATGAAGCAAGAACTAATTTGAAGAAAGTGAGACGAAGAAAGGCAACGGCAGCAGGACGAACAACGAAGATGAGGAACAACCTTTCTATTTTGATGACCGAGATGGAGGTTAAGTATATGAAGAGAGTTCTGGCGGTAATCGCTCCTTATGTCAAATACTTCTATACCATTCACGATTGTGTCGGATGTAAGGCGAGCGACGCAGAGAAGGTGAGACAAGCGATGCATGCTGTCGGTAAGGAGATGTTTGATGCGACGCTTAATATAAAGTTGGAGAAAGGAACTGGCGAGACTGTAATGGATGACTTCAAGTTCATACCCGAAGAGGTTGTTATGAAGAAAAAGGGGTGGAAACCAGAGAAGATGGCAGCATAACCGATTGACATAAATACATTATAAAATAAAAAAAATAATTATTTTTTAGATATGAGTAATGTGTTAAAGGTGAAAATCGCAGGTCAGCGTATAAGATACCAGATTTCAAAAGTAACATTCGCAGATAGTGACTTGCTGAAAGCGAATGCGTGGAAATGGGATGATAAGATGAACTCCATGTATTGCAATGATAACAGACTGGATATATTAAGAGATTATGAGACATTTGACAATATTGATGCTGGCGTTGCTATCCGAACGAATGGCGAGATATACTATGAATTGGAAAATGCAAAGGGTAAAATAACAATGAACAATGTGCTATCTGCTCTGAACCATACAATATTGACTGCTATTGATGATGCCAACGAAAGAGAGGGTCTAACTCTTGTAAGTGCTGATGTGTATGACAGCGAGAATACTATGTATGAATATATTATTGAGGTCGGTGATAATAAATTTGATGCTTCAAAGTTGGAAATAATCACTATCAACGACCCAATTACAAACGAAGAGTATATCGTAGAGTTGAGGTATGATGGAAAGAAAATGAAAGGCGGAGCAGATGGACTATTATTTAGAAAACCTGCGAGTGATAAATCTATGTTTATGCTCACGGTGCCGAAAGAATATGCCGATGCTCTCGGTCTTGGAGAGAATAGAAAATTGGATAATATATTGAGGTTTAACGATTTTATTAATGAGAACACGAAACTCGGAAAGAACCATGTTAATAAGGTCATGTCGGTGAAGGACGGTTATGTAAAACTCCGTGAAGATTATATCCATAGTTTCATTGATGAGCACGAACGAGGAGTAGAACCAGAAGAAGAGGAAGAATAACCACCTTCACAATACATAACACTATCTTCATAACAATAGACCACCTTCAGATGAGGGTGGTTTTTTGATTAATTTGCGATTTTTTTGCAAATAAATTTGGATTATCCATTTTTTATTGTTATATTTGTATCACAAGGTTGAGAAAAAAAGTTCTCCCGTTGAAACCGATTAAGCGATAAGTCGGCGACAATGAAAAGGTAAATGGATCGCGAGCCATTTATGGAGACAAAATCTGTTCTACGGGCATATCGCACCCGTAAAGCAATCACCAAAAATATAATTATAAAAATCAGGGTGAACAGCCCCGACAGGAAGAACTATGTCTTGCTGTCAAGGGGAAACTACGCTCAATTCGCAGCGGGGATGACATCCTTGAAAGATAAAAGTTTCAATTCTTATAAGATTGAAATTAAATTAATAAACTTTAAAACTCCCGCCGAGAGGATAAACACAGGCACATTTATTAATGAAAGCAATAAAACACAACCCAGACGCTGAAACTGGCACAACAACAGCAAATGATAAGACATATGAGATGTATATTCTTAAATCAGATTTAAGAATGATTTCTAAATCTACCAAAACCAAAGCAGAGAAAGAGCGGATGAAGAATATTTTTGAGCCAATCTTTATGGACAATGCTATGAAATATTTTGAAACAGGCTTACCTTGCTGCTTTGGCGACATTAACATTGATGGTAAAGATTTTGGTGTATTTGGACTTATTGTGTGGTCGGATGATAAGATAGTCGGCGTAGAAGCATTCGTTGGTGGAATGGATTTAGATTGCGAGATTGAAAAGTTGTGGTATGATTTCGTTCATAACAGATTTAGGGATATGCTTGAAAACTATAATGGTGTTCGTTATTATTATCCTGCCAACAACACAGATGAAGCGATGGAGTTTGCAAGTAGAATGGTATATGATGAAGCAGCATAAAGTGGTAAGCGAGTTCCTCTTCATATAAATCAGGTCTTAATTTCGGTAGTAAGGAACCAACTATCGGAATATAATCAACACACACAAATATGATTATTGAAATCTGGGCAGAACTGCCCCGACAGGAAGAACTATGTCTTGCTGAAAGGGGAAACTATGCTCAATCGTATCGGGGACAAAATCTCTGAAAGAAAAAAAGTTTTAATTCTTATATAACTATAGTAAATAAATTAAATAAACTTTAAAACTCCCACCGAGAGGATAAACACTGGCAGAAAAAAATGAAAAAAGAATTGAATTTTGAAAACCTTAAAGAAATTGTAGAAGAAGTAGTAAATGACTATGTTAGTTCAACAGAAGATGTTTATGCGTCAGATATTTATGACGAAGAACACGATGAAGATTGTGTAAAAGATTGGATATATGAAACTCTTACCGAAGGTATAGGTGATGGTATTTATGTCGCCATAGAAGAAAGAGTAATTGAAGATTTTGATATTGATAATCTTGACGACTGGTGTTCTGATAACGATATAGATATTGACGAAATAATAAATGATACAATATACGATGCTGTATATTAACTAATCAGGTTTGTGGAGATTACCCACCCTCACACATTTTACAAAAAAAGTTGTTAATAATAATTATTTTTATAATTTATCCACTTTTCAAATAACAGGAAAAACTATTTTATATGACAACCACCATTTCGGTGGTTGTTTTTTTATGTGCGAAGAAATAATTATTATTTTTGTTGATTACGATTTTTACAATAACACCAAAATCATTATTGCATAGAATAAGAAAGCGAAGAGACACAATTACCAAGGTGGGGAAAAATCTTCGTATATTGAAATATTCAAATTATATATATATCTTTGCACCGATAAATTCGAATTTTATGGTAACTTGTTTTGATGTATGTGAGATTCTTGAAATGCTGTCTGAAGCATCTGTAAAGGTGTTTCTAGACGGCGGTTGGGGTGTCGATGCACTTATAGGCAGGGAAACAAGAACACATAACGACATCGATCTGTTCGTAGAGAAGAAAGACTACTGTATAACCATATCCGTGATTACAGGGAAGGGATACAGAGAAGTTATAATGGA
>JAFOBJ010000051.1 GCA_017381865.1 Bacteroidales bacterium | reverse complement strand
CGTGGATGTTTTTCTTTATCCACTAAACTGCACTAATCGACACTAAAACTTTCGAGTGGTTTAGTGTGATTTCGTGGATGTTTTTCTTTATCCACTAAACTGCACTAATCGACACTAAAGTTTCGTGTGGTTTAGTGTGATTTCGTGGATGTTTTTCTTTATCCACTAAACTGCACTAATCGACACTAAAACTTTCGAGTGGTTTAGTGTGATTTCGTGGATGTTTTTCTTTATCCACTAAACTGCACTAATCGACACTAAAACTTTCGTGTGATTTCGTGAGGTTTCGTGGATGGAAAATTAAAAATCGAATTCTAAAACGCCTTGAACTCCTAATGTGGATTCCGGGGATGGGGTCGGGGACGAGTTATGATTTTGTTTACCGTTAATCATTTCCAGAAACTCAGCTTCGCTCTTGATTTCTATTCCTAATGCCTCGGCTTTCTTTCTTTTCTCAGGTCCCATCTTGTCGCCTGCGACGATGAAACTGGTCTTTGATGATATGGAAGATACGTTCTTTCCACCAAGATTTTCAATGAGTTCCTTGATTTCATCGCGACTCATAGTAGAAAAAACGCCACTGACGACAATACTCATTCCGGATAATACTCCCGATGAATCGTCATCTTTTGCAGATTTCTTTTCTTGCTCGAACTGAAGTCCTGCTTCTCTTAACTTATTGATGATATTAATGTTACGCTCATCAGAAAAGAAGTCTTTTATTGAAACTGCAATCTTTTCGCCTACTTCTTCAATTTCCGTCAATTCTTCCACGGAAGCGTTGATGATGTTGTCGATACTTCCCATCGCCTTGGCGATAAGCTTCGCTGTCGTCTCGCCGACAAATTTGATTCCCAATGCGAAAAGCACTCTGGCAAAAGGAACCGATTTCGACTTCTCAATAGCATCGATGATGTTGTTGGCGGTCTTTTCCTTGAAACTTACCTTACGAACACTTTTCTCTTGTGTTTTCTCGTCATCAATAGTTATAATCTTTTCTAAACCAAAGATGTCGTTATATTTAAGATTGTATAAATCTGAATAGTCTTTAATAAGATTATTATCAAACAGCACTTCGACTTTGCCTTCGCCGAGGCTTTCTATATTCATCGCTTTTCTGCTGATGAAATGCTCGATGCGTCCTTTTATCTGAGGCGGACAGCCTAAACTGTTAGGACAATACCATGCTGTTTCGCCTTCAATATTAACGAGTTCTGTTCCGCATTCCGGACAGCGTGTGATGAATGCAACTTTCTGACTTTCTTCTTTTCTTTGGCTTAAATCAACAGAAGTTATCTTTGGAATTATCTCGCCGCCTTTCTCAACGCTGACGATGTCGTTGTAATGAAGGTCGAGTTGCTCGATGAAGTCTGCGTTATGAAGCGTCGCTCTTTTAACAATCGTTCCTGCGAGTTGAACGGGTTCGAGGTTGGCGACTGGCGTTATTGTTCCGTGACGTCCTACTTGAAAGTCGACACTTAACAATTGAGTATGTGCTTCTTCAGCCTTGAATTTATATGCTATCGCCCAGCGAGGTGATTTCGCTGTAAATCCTAAAATCTCTCTTTGCTTGAAGTCGTTGACTTTTATTACGATGCCGTCGATGTCGAATGGAAGTTCTTTTCTTTTTTCGTCCCAATAGTTGATGAAGTCTTCTATGTCATCAACGTTTTTGCATAAAGCCATGAAGTTAGAGACGTTGAATCCCCATTGGCGTGCAGCCATGAGACTTTCGTAATGATTTTTGAAAATCATCTTGTCGTCGTCCATCATCATGAAGTAGCAGTATTGGTCGAGTTTGCGTTTTGCCACTTCTTTGGAGTCTTGTAGCTTTATTGTTCCAGCGGCTGCGTTTCTTGGGTTTGCAAAAGGCTGCTGACCAAGGTCCTCGCGTTCTGCGTTGATGGCGTTGAAGCTGCTGTGAGGCATGATAATCTCGCCGCGCATCTCGAAGAAATCGGGATAGTCGCCTTTGAGTTTCAATGGAATAGTGCGAATGGTCTTTACGTTTGTAGTGACGTCGTCGCCTTGTGTTCCGTCGCCGCGTGTGACAGCCTTGACGAATATTCCGTTTTCGTAGGTGAGACTTATGGAGATGCCATCGAACTTCAGCTCGCAGACGAATTCAACCTCGTCTTCAATGGTTTTCTTTATGCGGGTGATGAAGTCTTTGACTTCTTCAATATTATAAGAATTGGATAATGAAAGCATCGGATAACGATGTTTCACAGTCTGAAACTCCTTGGTGATGTCGCCGCCGACGCGTTGGGTAGGAGAGTCGGCAGTGATGAATTCGGGATATTGTTTTTCGAGACTTATAAGCTCGTTGAGAAGCATGTCAAAATCATAGTCGCTTATTGTAGGCTGAGCTAATATGTAATAGTTATAATTGTGATTTTCAATAATTTGACTTAATTCATTGATTCTAACTTTTGCTTCTTCCTTATTCATATTATTTTCTTATTTCGTATGAACAATCAACGTTATCTATTTTGTATATCGTTTTGTAGTATTCAGTGTAGCTTTCACAGTCTTTTTTTGAATAAACGCCGTAAAGCTCTTCAGCTGCGCCAGTGTTGAGGTTTCTGCAAATACAACCTTTTTCACAAGATGAGAAAGTAAATATTGAAACAATAATAATTAAAAATAGTTTGAAAAATCTTTTCATGATAAATTAACTTAAAGCGCAAAGATAATAATTTTATTCCTAAAAAAGATGTTTGTAAATCATAAATTATACAATAATTAATTTCAAATATTCAGTTAAAAATGTTATCTTCGCAATGTTTTTTTTACATTGTGTAAATTGGGAAAAATATAATTTAAAATTTAATACTTTATGAAGACTAAATCGATTATTTTGTTTATTATCATGGCGTTAGCAATGAATGTTAATGCTCAGGTGATTGCAGACTGGTGGAATGATGTCTCTGTTTTCGCTGTCAACAAAGTGCCTCCACGCACTAATGTCATTCCTTATCAAGATGAAAACGGAATCAATAACCTTGAATACAGACAGTCGCCATACTATCAATGTATCAATGGCACTTGGAAATTCAATTGGGTTAAGAAACCTGCCGACAAACCTCAGGGCTTCTATGCTGAAGGTTATGACGTCACATCATGGGGCAGCATTCCTGTGCCAGGCAACTGGGAAATGAACGGCTACGGCGTTCCGGTTTACGTTAACCAAACAAATGAATTTCCTTCAAATCAGCCTTATGCTCCAACGGAATATAATCCTGTCGGCTGCTACGTCCACGATTTCAATGTTCCAGCTGATTGGAACGGCAGAAATGTCTACATCAATTTCGGTGCTGTGAAATCTGCAATGTATCTCTGGATTAATGGTCAGTTCGTTGGATATTCTGAGGATTCAAAAACACCTGCAGAATTCGACATCACTCCTTACATCAAAAAAGGAGAGAACAGATTGGCTGTTGAGGCTTATCGTTTCTCAGACGGCTCATACCTTGAATGTCAAGACTATTGGAGAATGAGCGGCATCACTCGCGATGTCTTCATTTATTCAAAACCTAAAACTAACGTTTACGACTTCTTTGTAAAGGCTGGCCTTGACCGGACATATACAAAAGGTACTTTCGATATCAGCATCGATGTTAATTATGCTAAAGTTCCTTCAAAATTAAATATTGAAGTTGAAATAAAAAGTCAAGAAGGTGCCAAACGTAAAGTTAATGAGTTGTTCACAAAGACAATAAAGAAAAGCGAACTTCTTCAGAATGAAAAACAAGAAGGTTTGTCAACAGTGCATTTTAACGAAATCATGGAACGTGTCGAACCATGGTCAGCAGAGAAACCTAATCTCTATGACATGACAATACGTTTGAAAGATAAGAAAGGAAATGTCATTGAAGTCGTTGGCTCAAAGATTGGTTTTAGAAATACTGAAGTAAAGGGCGGACAGTTTAGAGTTAATGGAAAACCTGTTTTGATTAAAGGTGTTAACCGCCACGAACATGACGGCTTTACAGGTCAGACAGTCACTCGTGAGTTGATGGAGAAAGACATTCTCATGATGCTTCAAAATAATATCAATACTGTTCGTACTTCTCATTATCCTGTTGATATTTATTTGTATGAGTTATGTGATAAATATGGTTTGTATGTAATCGATGAGGCTAATAATGAGTCACATGCACAAGGTTATGAGAAAGAAAGCTTGGCAAAAGACGAACGCTGGATAGGTGCTTTCAAATACAGATGTAACAATATGGTTGGCAGAGACAAAAACCATCCTTCAATCATAATCTGGTCACTCGGTAATGAATGCGGTAACGGCGTTTGCATGTATGAGGCTTACGATATGGTGAAGTCTATCGACAATACGCGTCCAGTCATCAACGAACGTTCTTTGTATGACCACAACAATGACATTATTGGCATAATGTATTCAAGCCAAAGATATTTGGAAAGATTTGCAACAGAAAATCTCGATACTCTCAATCGTCCGTTCATCATGATAGAATATCTCCATGCTATGGGTAACAGCTGTGGCGGAATGCAAGACTATTGGGATATCATTAACAAATATGATCAGTTACAAGGTGGTTGTATCTGGGACTGGTGCGACCAATCTATCGTCATGACAGATAAAGAAAAAGGCGTGAAATGGTATGCTGCTGGCGGTGACCTCGGTGAACTAGAAGGCATCGGTAACGACGACAGCTTCTGCTGCAACGGTCTCGTGACAAGCGACAGAATTCCTCATCATCATCTTGAAGAAGTGAAGAAGATTTATCAAAACATAAGCGTAGTTCCTGTTGACATGAGCAAGGGCGTTTTTGAATTTAAAAACAATTTCTTCTTTAGAAACCTGAAAGAGTTTGAGGTAACATACACCGTTTACACAAATGATAAAGTTATCCAAACTAACAGACTGACATTGAATGTAGCTCCACAATCATCAGTTAATATGCCTGTCTCTATTCCAAAGACAAGCTTGAAACCTAAAGAAGAATGTTTCATTGAATTTTCTTTCAGAGAAAAAGATTCCCACGCTCTCCTTGAACCAGGAACAGAAATAGCATACGAAGTGTTTAAATTGGATATGGTTTCTTCACAAGGCATTCCATTGAAAAACATTCCAGCAGTGGATTTAGTTGTTACTCCAGATTTTGATAATTCAAATTTAAAAGTTACAGTTTCTAACAAAGACTTTACTTTCATTATTGATAAAGGTCTTCCTACATCGTTCATTTACAAAGGAGAAGAATTGTTAGCTGGTGAAATCAAACCTAATTTCTGGCGTGCTCCAACGCTCAACGACGACGTCGACCATAACGCTCTTCCAAAATGGTTGAACGCTAACTTGAACGAATTGACAATAGTTCCAACAAACATAAAGGCTGACAAAGTCAATGCTTCTAAAGCTGTTGTGACAGTTATGCTTGATTTCAATAATGACAAAGGCGAAACAATCTTATCAACAGAGCAAGTGTATGAAATAAATGGATTTGCTGATGTGGTTATTTCAACAAATATACAGCCAAATCAGGTGGTTACAACATTCCCTAAGATTGGAACGCAGCTCCTTATGCCTTTACAATATAATAAGGTGAGATATTTCGGTAAAGACACAGAAAACTATCCTGATAGAAACTCTTCAGGTAAAATTGGATTGTATGAAAGAAATGCTAAGGATTTATTTGAATTGCACGAAGAGCCTCAAGATAATGGTAACCACAGCGACACTCGTTGGTTTGCAGTGACAAATGCAAGAGGCAACGGTATGTTCTTTACAAGCGACGAGCCATTCAATTTCAGCATTTATCAATATTCTGATGAAAACCTTTCCGTAGCAGAAAGAATAAATCAGATGGAATTAGCTCGTTATTGGACAGTTAATGTCGACTATAAACAAGCTCCAGTCGGTACTGCAACATGCGGTCCAGGTGCGTTGGATAAATATCTTATCAAAAATGACAATTACGAATATACAATAAGATTACGTCCTTTCAATGCAAGAGATATTAAAGATGTAAGATTATATCAGCAAGATGTGATAGGTGAATTCACACAAGTTTCTACTCCAGAAATAAAAGCAGAATTAGAACGTTTCGACAGAAAGATGAATGTGACATTGACATGCGCCGACGCTAATGCTAAGATTTATTATACTTTAGATGGCAGCGAGCCAACACAGAAATCTAAGTTATATACAAAACCTTTCAGCATCAACACAACAACTACTGTTAAAGCCAAGGCTTTCGTTGCAAACAAGATTTCTTCATTCACAACAAAGAAACATTTCGAGAGAATCATCATCGCTGGAACGGAATTCGTTGAAAAACCACATCGTAACTATGCAACAAATTGCGAGACAGTCTTGATGGACGGCAAGAAAGGCATCGCTGGCAACTGGGGCGAAGGCTGGCTCGGCTTCTATGGAAATGGCACTGAGTTCACTATTGAACTCTCTCAAGCTACCGACATACATCATTTATATGTAGGCTGCGGTATTTGTCCTAATGACTGGGTCTTGTTGCCAAAAGGCGTACATGTTTCCGTGTCAACCGACGGACAAAACTTTACAGACTTTGTCAAAGCAGAATTCCCATTGTATAAATACAATGCCATGGATGTGAGACGCCGCGATGACGCAAGAGCTACCATCGACATGAAAGGCGTTAAATATATAAAGGTGAAAGTCGATAATGTAGGCAAGTTGCCAGAATGGCACGACTACGCTGGCGAAGACGCCTGGATTATGATAGATGAGATAAGTATAAAATAAAAAAAAGGCGCTTAAGCGCCTTTTTTTATTTTTTGAAGTATCTGTTGAACAAACCTTCAAAGCCTTTGCCGTGACGTGCTTCGTCTTTTGCCATTTCATGAACTGTGTCGTGGATAGCATCGAGGTTGCGTTCTTTAGCGATGCGAGCGATACGCATTTTGTCTTCACATGCGCCGCATTCTGCTTGCATACGTTTTTCAAGGTTAGTTTTTGTGTCCCAAACAACGTCGCCTAACAATTCAGCGAATTTTGCGCAGTGTTCTGCTTCTTCCCAAGCGTAACGTTTGAAAGCTTCAGCGATTTCTGGATAACCTTCGCGGTCAGCTTGACGGCTCATTGCTAAGTACATACCGACTTCTGTAGCTTCACCCATGAAGTGTGCGTTCAAGTCTTTAATCATGTCTTCGCCAGTGCCTTTAGCGATGCCAACAACGTGTTCTGTAACGAAGTTCAAAGCTGCACCTTCTTCAAGGACATTCCATTGAACTTTTTGTTTACATTGTGGACAAACTTCTGGAGCGTTTTCACCTTCGTGAACATAACCGCAAATAGGACATGCAAATTTTTTATTCATAATTGTTAATTTTTAAATGGTTAATATTTTTTAGTTTAAAGTTTTAAAGTTTAAAGTTTAAAGTGGAGTGTTGACTGTTGTTTTGAAGTTAATGGTGTAAAGTTTAAAGTGTATCAGAATTTTATAAACTTTTAACTTTCCAACTACTCTAAACTATCAACTCTACACTATAATTTCAATCTTCAATTTTATTTAACTGCGTGTTTATATCCCTCGACTTTGTTCCAGTCGCCTCTTGTGAAGTCAGGGAATTTGACTGGCATTCCATTGTTTTCTATAGATGCTGCTGTCAACTCGCCGAGGCATGACCATTCAGCGGCGTCGTAAACGTCTTGGTCTAATGGAAGACCGTTTTGTAAACAGTAAATCAAACGATAATCCATGATGAAGTCCATGCCGCCGTGGCCACCTATTGTTTTTGCTTTTTCCTCGATGTCTTTAGCGATAGGGTGTTTGTAAGCAACCATCAATGAGTCTTTAACAGAATTTGGAACGAAGCCGTGTGCGTTCAAGTCTTCATGGTCTGGAATCACATCAGAAGGAATATTTTCTTCTTTCAATGTAAATCCTTCGACAGGATATTTGTTTGCAAAACCTTCAGTACCTGTGAGTTGATACAATCTGTCGTAAGGACGTGGAGTGTATACGTTATGTTGGATTAAAATGGTTTTGCCCTTCTTTGTCTTAATCAATGTTGAAGTCATGTCGCCGTTGGCGAATGTTTCAGAACCCATTGTTTCTTTAGCTATTTTCAATCCGTTGACAGAAGGTGTTGATAAAGAAACGAGGTAATCCATTTTGTCGCCACGGTGAATATCAAGGACTTGACAGACTGGTCCGAGGCCGTGTGTTGCGTAAACATCGCCAGCGTGATCTTGATTGAATTCCAAACGCCAGTTATCTTGGTAGTATGCCCAGAATGGTTCTAAGTTATGAATGTAAGCTCCTTGAGCATGAATAACTTCGCCGAACAAACCTTGTTGTGCCATATTGAGACAAGTCAATTCAAAGAAGTCGTAGCAGCAGTTTTCAAGCATCATGCAGTGACGTTGTGTCTGTTCAGCAACATCAACGAGCTGCCAGCATTCTTCCACTGTTGTAGCGGCAGGCACTTCAACAGCGACATGTTTTCCGTGTTGCATTGCATAAACGGCCATAGGAACGTGTGTGTCCCAGTCGGTACATATATAAACAAGGTCTATGTCGTCGCGTTCGCAGAGTTGTTTCCAGCCTTCTTCACCGCTGTATTCTGCACATTCTGGAAGGTTCTTTCCTTTGATGACCCAGTTTTGAACAGATTCTACGCGCTCTGGCAATAAGTCGCACAAAGCCTTAAACTCAACGCCTTCGATATTAGAGATGCGATTTACAGCATCAGCACCACGCATGCCGAGACCGATGAATCCCATTCTTACAACAGGAATTGGTTCAACTGCAAGTTGCAAAACACTCTTCTGACCTTCAACTCTTTCTGGCTCGTCAAAAACAATCATATTGTCTTTAATGACATAGTTCTTTCCAGATTTATTGTCTGTAGAACAGCTTGAAACAAAAATACTTAGCACTAAAGCTAAGACAATGAATAAATTTTTTTTCATCATGTTTTTTAATTCAGTTTATTTGCTTGTAAAAATAATAATTTTATCCGTATCAAGTTATATGATTTAATTTTTTATTTTTACAAAAAAAATAGGTATGGAAACATTGAAGAATATAGTACTTAATTTTAATATAGAAGGAAATGTTGCTGAAATAAAGCCTTTAGGCGAAGGTCTTATAAATGATACATTTAAGGTTTATGTAGAAGGCGAGGAGTCGCCAAAATACGTTCTTCAACGTATAAATAACGCGATATTTCAGGATGTGGAATTGCTTCAAGATAATATAGAAAAGGTGACAAATCATATCCGTAAAAAACTTGTAGCAAGAAACGAAAGCGACATTGAACGTAAAGTGTTAAATTTTATTAAGACAAAATGCCTTGAAAACTATTATTTCGATGGAAATAAGTACTGGCGTCTGATGACTTTCATCAACGACTCTTACACATATCAGGCTGTCACTCCAGAATATTCATATACAGCAGGTCTGGCTTTCGGCGAGTTCCAGTCGATGCTTTCTGATATCGACCAAGAATTAGGCGAGACGATTCCAAGTTTCCACAATATAGAATTACGCCTCAATCAACTTCGTGAAGCCGTTGAAAAAGACGCTGTTGGACGTGTTAAAGAAGTGCAGTATTATATTGACGAAATTGAGAAAAGGGCAGAGGCGATGTGTTTGGGCGAGCAGCTCCATCGCGAAGGAAAACTTCCGAAACGTATCTGTCACTGCGACACCAAAGTGAATAATATGCTTTTTGATAAAGATGGTAATGTGTTGTGTGTTATCGACTTAGATACAGTGATGCCAAGTTTTATCTTTTCTGATTTCGGCGATTTCTTGCGCTCGGCAGCTAATACTGGTGCTGAAGACGATAAGAACCTCGACAATATTGATTTCAATATGGAAATATTTGAGGCGTTTACAAAAGGTTATCTCGAAGGAACCAAGTCGTTTCTGCTTCCTATAGAAAAAGAGAATCTGCCGTATGCAGCAAAGTTGTTCCCTTACATGCAGACCGTCAGATTCTTAGCGGATTATATAAACGGTGACACTTATTACAAGATTCAGTATCCAGAACATAACCTCATTCGTACCAAAGCGCAATGGAGATTGTTTGAATGCGCAGAGAGAAAGGAAGAGGCAATGCGAGAATTTATAGCAAGTTGTTAATAATTAAAACATTATAATAAATATCATTATGGCAGATATTCATATTTATAAAGGTAGGTTCACTAATACGTCCGATATTTTGTATACTTTCGACGGAGAACATATTTATAGCGGAAGATACACCAACACATCAGATATCCGATATACTTTCGACGGCAAACATCTTTACAAAGGAAGATTTACTAATACTTCTGATATTTTGTATACTTTCGACGGCAAACATCTTTATAAAGGAAGATTTACAAATACTTCCGATATTTTGTATACTTTCGACGGCAAGCATATTTATAGCGGAAGGTTTACAAACACTTCAGATATCAGATATACTTTCGATGGCAAACATCTTTATGATGGTAGATTTACTAATACATCTGATATCTGCTTAACTGTAGATGGAAAAATGCCAGCTATACTATTGTCGATACTTTAGTTCATAGTTCATAGTTCATAGTTCATAGTTCAACGGCCAACAGTCAATGGTCAATAGTCAATGGTCAATAGCCAACAGTCATTGTTCCACAAATATCAGCTTATCGGTGTCGTAGCCTTTTTCTTCTGCGACATCGATAATTTTTTGTAATGTCGCTTCGTCTAATTGTGGCGTTCTAGATAAAATCCAGAGATATTTTGGAGAGTTGCCGCCGACTAACACATAATTATAATCTTTGTCAATCATAAGAACTCTGTAATCAGAATAGAAATTCAAGAAAAAGGAGACACGCAGTAATCCGGAAGTGTCGGTTGTCTTTGCTTTTCCTATTGTTTCTTTGAACTTGCCGTCTCTGTAACCAGCATTAATGACTTGAATATTACCATTGGGAAGAAGCTTGTATTCCGCCGTGACCTTCTGCATGTCGCGTTCAAAACTATGGTCGAAGCGTGCAATCTCGTACCATTTGCCAAGATATTTGCTTAAAGTAATAGGAACAGGTTCGTTGTCTATTTTACTTGGTGTGAAGATGTTAAATAGAAACATAAGAATAAAGATTTTTGTGTTCATAAGTTTGTTGTTTTGCATATAAATAAAAATAGGTGCGCTTTTGTTCGAAGGAAAATCATTTTTAATAATTTTTAACTTTTTATTTCAAAATAAAATGTATATTTGCAAATGTCTTCAGGGCAAGGTGAAATTCCTTTCCGGCGGTGATAGTCCGCGACTTCCTTAGGGAACTGATTCGGTGAAATTCCGAAACCGACGGTGATAGTCCGGATGGTAGAAGATGTTTTGTTTTAAGTGTTTTTGTTTTGCCCTGAAGTCGTATTAATGATTTTAGGGATTTTTTATGCCATATAAACAGCAAGACATAGAATACATGCAACGCGCGATAGCTCTCGCTAAGAAGGGCGCAGGTTTCGTGAACCCAAATCCTATGGTGGGTTGCGTCGTAGTGAAAGACAATGAAATCATCACTGAAGGTTACCATGAATATTACGGCGGACTTCATGCTGAACGTAACGCATTGACACACACGACAGCCGATTGTAATGGCGCAACACTTTATGTCACACTCGAACCTTGTTGCCATTACGGAAAGACGCCTCCTTGCACTGAAATCATTATTGAAAAAGGTATAAAAAAAGTCGTGGTCGGTCTTCTCGACCCAAATCCTCTTGTCGCAGGCAAAGGAATAAAAATTCTTGAAGATGCTGGAATAGAAGTCGTTACAGGTGTTGAAGTCGATAAGATAAAGGAACTTAATAAGGTTTTCTTAAAATATATTAAGACAAAACGACCTTACGTTCTGCTTAAAACAGCGATGACATTAGATGGAAAAATAGCTTCTTATACTGGTGATTCTAAATGGATTACAAACGAGAAATCGAGACAACTCGTTCATAAACTACGTTCAGAAATGATGGGAATAGTAGCAGGAATCGGAACAGTCAAAGCTGATAATCCAATGCTCAATTGCCGTTTAGAAAACCAACAGCCAACAGCCAACAGCCAACAGCCAGATATTCATCAACCTATAAGAATCATCGTTGATACAAAAGCTTCTATCTCATTGGATAGCAATATCGTTAAGACAGCTAATGAATACAGAACGATTTTAGCAATAGGTAGAGACGTCACCCCTGTGGCGTCTAAAAAACAAGAATGTAGAGACGTCACCCTTGTGGCGTCTGATAAAGTTGAAATGTTAAAATCTCTTAACGTTGAAATTTTGTATTGCGAAGAGAAAGACGGTCATGTCGATATTAACGACTTAATGATTAAATTAGGACAAAAAGGCATTGATTCTCTTTTACTTGAAGGCGGTGCTACATTGAACGCTGCTTTCTTGCAAGCAGGCTGTGTCGATGAAGTTTACGCTTTCATCGCGCCTAAAATAATAGGCGGCGAACACTCCAAGTCGCCAGTAGGAGGACAAGGCATCGAACTGATGAAAGATGCCATTATGTTAAAGGATATTAAGATTGAAACTTTTGATAACGATATATTAATTAAAGGTAAAATAAAGTCAACAGACAACGGTCAATAATCAACAGAACTGATAACTCAATAACTTAGCAACTCAGCAACTTAGCAACTTATAATATGTTCACAGGAATAATTGAAGAAATAGGAAAGATAAAGTCGATAGTGCGACACGCCAACAGCATCAAACTTACAGTCGCTGCAAGTAAAATCATGTCGGATATGCATATCGGTGACAGCATCGCTACTAACGGCATCTGCTTGACCGTCACTACATTCGACAGCAATTCTTTCACTGTCGATGTTATGCCTGAGACAATGATGATGACCAACTTCAAGAATTTGAAAGTCAACGATTCTGTAAATCTTGAACGTGCTCTTGCTGCTAACGGACGCCTCGGCGGTCACATCGTTTCTGGTCATATCGACGGAGTCGGAACAATCATCAAGAAATATAATGACGACAAAGCGATAAGAATGTCGTTCTCAGCTGAACCTTCAATTTTAGAACTAATCGTAAAGAAAGGCTCTATCGCTATAGACGGAATCTCATTGACAGTCACAGACGTTGATTCATCATCGTTTTCAGTTTCAATAATAGAACACACTCAAGGTGAAACAACATTGACATCTAAAAAGATTGGCGATACAGTTAACCTCGAAAACGACGTCATAGGAAAATATGTCCAAAAAATGTTTTCCCAAAAGTCAGAGTCAGTGTCAAAGTCAGAGTCAAAGATAAGCCTCGACTTTTTGGAATCAAACGGATTTTAATAGAAATAAATAACACAATATAATATGGAAAACAAATTCAATACTATTGAAGAAGCTATCGAAGATTTAAGAAACGGTAAGATGATTATCGTTGTCGATGACCCAGATAGAGAAAACGAAGGCGATTTAATCTGCGCTGCTGAATTCGCTACGACAGAAAACGTCAACTTCATGGCATCATACGCTAAAGGTTTGATTTGTATGCCGATGAGCAAGGAACTTACCCATAAGTTGAAACTCAATCAGATGGTAACAGAAAATACTGACAACCACTGCACTGCATTTACAGTTTCCATCGACCACGTTGATACAACGACTGGCATCTCAGCTGTTGAGCGTTCAATCACTGCTATGAAACTCGTTGAAGACGGTGCAAAGGCTGAAGACTTCCGTCGTCCAGGTCACATGTTCCCACTCGAAGCTCGTGAAGGCGGCGTTTTCAAACGTAACGGCCACACTGAAGCAACAGTCGACTTCATGAAAGTCGCTGGTCTTAAAGAATGCGGACTTTGCTGCGAAATCATGCGCGAAGACGGAACCATGATGAGAACAACAGAACTTCTTCAATTCGCTGAAACTCATAATTTAAAAATCACTTCTATCGCTGATTTAATCAGATACAGAAGAAGAACAGAGTCGTTAGTCGAGAAAGTCACAGAAGCTGAACTTCCAACAAAATACGGTAACTTCGTAGCTCACGGCTACATTGATAAGGTGACAGGTGAACATCATGTTGCTTTAGTTAAAGGCGACATCTCAGGCGAAGAACCTGTATTGTGCCGCGTTCACTCAGAATGTCTCACCGGCGACGCTTTCGGTTCATTACGCTGCGACTGCGGTGAACAACTTCAAGAAGCACTGCGCAGAATTGAAGAAAAGGGCAGAGGCGTGATACTTTATCTCCGTCAAGAAGGAAGAGGCATCGGCTTGATTAACAAATTGAAAGCCTACAAACTCCAAGACGAAGGCATGGATACAGTAGAAGCTAACTTGGCTTTAGGTTTCGCTGCCGACTTGAGAGACTACGGAACAGGAGCTTCTATCTTGTCAGATTTGGGAATCAGCAAGATTACTGTCATGACAAACAATCCTATGAAAATCACAGGCTTGAATGCTTACGGAATCGAAATCGTAGGTCGTGAACCAATAGAGATGACATGCAACGAAAAAGACGCTTTCTATCTCTATACTAAGTATAAAAAGATGGGACACATGCTCCATGTAAAAGAGTCACCCAAAAAATAAAGTATAGAGTTGAGAGTGTAGAGTTGAGAGTGGTTGAACAATCTGCTTAATATACACTTTCAACTTACAACTTTACACTTTCAACTACTCTAAACTATAAACAATAAACTTTAAACTAAATAAAAATGAATATCATCGAAGGAAAATTAATTGCTGAAGGTCAGAAGATTGCTATCGTAGCAGGACGTTTCAACGAAATCATTACAAATAAGTTATTAGGCGGTGCTGTCGACGCTTTCAAACGTCATGGCGGCGATGAAAAAGACATCGATTTGGCTTGGGTTCCAGGTGCTTTCGAAATTCCATTGGTAGCTAAGAAATTAGCAGAATCAAAGAAATATGACGCTGTCGTTTGCTTGGGTGCAGTCATCCGCGGTGCAACTCCTCACTTCGACATGGTTGCTAACGAGACAACTAAAGGCATAGCAGCAGCTGGCTTGCAAACAGGCGTGCCAATCATCTTCGGCGTTCTCACAACAGACAATATCGAACAAGCTGTTGAAAGAGCAGGTTCAAAAGCAGGCAACAAAGGCTTCGAAGCTGTCACAACAGCCATCGAAATGGTTAACTTGATGAAACAGATATAAGAAAAGTAGCTGTTAGCATTGTAGAGACGTATCGCACGACACAGATAAAATAAACAATGTGTCGTTGATGCGTCTTTTTTATTTGATTTTTTAAAATATATATATAAATTTGCTTCGCTTAAAGATAAACAAATGAAAAAATACTGATTGAATTTTACCCCCCCCCCCATTGTAATTATTAACCTTAAATAAAATAACATATGAGAAAAATTTTACTTATTATCGCATTTCTAATCTCTGGAATGGGATTAAATGCTCAAAATTTATGGGATAAAACCATAATTGATTATGATGGATATTCTCTTGAGTTTATGGTAAGAAGTATAGAACCAGCGGAATGTGAAGTGTATTGTAGCACACAACCCACCACTGAAACTGAAATTACAATTCCATCAACAGTAATGATAGAAGGAGTGGAGTTTAGTGTGACAACAATAAGCTATGAAGCTTTCGAAAATTGTTCATCTCTTACAAGTATAGAGATTCCAAGCAGTGTGACAACAATAAGAGGTTATGCATTTTACAATTGTTCTAAACTTTCAAATGTTACATTTGGAGATAATTCCCAACTGACAACAATAGGAAGTTATGCATTCTACAACTGTTCAGCATTTACTGATATAGAAATTCCAAGCGGTGTGACATCAATAGGAAGTTATGCATTCTACAATTGTTCTGCTCTTACAAATGTTACATTTGGAGATAATTCCCAACTGACAACAATAGGAAGTTCTGCTTTTTACAAATGTTCTGCTCTTGCAAGTATAGAAATTCCAAGCGGTGTGACAGAAATAGGAAGTTCTGCTTTTTACAATTGTTCTGCTCTTACAAATGTTACATTTGGAGAAAATTCTCAACTGACAACAATAGGAAATTGTGCATTCTACAACTGTTCAGCATTTACTGATATAGAAATTCCAAGCGGTGTGACAGAAATAGGAATTTCTGCTTTTTACAATTGTTCTGCTCTTACAAATGTTACATTTGGAGATAATTCCCAACTGGCAACAATAGAAGAGAAGGCATTTTACGAATGTTCATCTCTTACAAATATTGAAATTCCAAGCGGTGTGACAGAAATAGGAAGTTCTGCTTTTTACAATTGTTCTAAACTTTCAAATGTTACATTTGGAGATAATTCCCAACTGGCAACAATTGGGAATGAAGTTTTTTACGAATGTTCTGCTCTTACAAGTATAGAGATACCAGATGGCGTTACAGAAATAGGAATTTCTGCTTTTTACAATTGTTCTAAACTTTCAAATGTTACATTTGGAGATAATTCCCAACTGGCAACAATTGGGGATGAAGTTTTTTACGAATGTTCTGCTCTTACAAGTATAGAGATACCAGATGGCGTTACAGAAATAGGAATTTCTGCTTTTTACAATTGTTCTAAACTTT
>JAFOBJ010000050.1 GCA_017381865.1 Bacteroidales bacterium | reverse complement strand
ATTAGGTAATGGCTTTGCATATATGGGAAGAGAATATCGCATAGAAGTAGGATACACAGAAATGTTTGCCGATATGCTTTTCTACAACACTCACTTACATTGTTATGTCGTCATTGAAATTAAAACCAAGAAATTTGAGCCATCGTTTTTAGGTCAGTTAAGTGGTTATGTCTCATGTGCTAATCACATTCTGAAAAGAGACGACGACAATCCCACTGTTGGTTTGCTGATTTGTAAGGATAAGGATGAGGTGATGGCTCATTACGCTCTTGAAGGATATAATAATCCATTGGGAGTTTCAGAATACGAGTTGTCAAAATTATTTCCGAAAGATTTCAAAAGCACTTTGCCAAGTATCGAAGATATCGAGAAGGAACTCGGAGACAACGACTCTTAACTCCGAAACTGGTTTCCGAAAACCTCTCGCAAAGACGCAGAGAACGCAGAGGAATTATTTACGGCTCATAGCTCAGAGCAAAAAAAATCAATTTCCATTGCCTTCGACAGGCTCAGGCACCGTGGAGAAAGTCTGTTGACATCCGAAGGCAGATGAGAATCCAAAATTTTAAAATACCAAGATATTATGAAAAGCATTACAAATCACAATGGTGATATTGTCATCTATCAATCGGAAGATGGCAACACCAGAATTAACGTAAATCTTCAAGGGGAAACTGTTTGGTTGTCAGCAAACCAAATGGCAATATTGTTTGACAGAGATGAGAAAACTATAAGAAAGCATATTAATAATGTTTTCGCTGAAGGGGAATTACCTAAGAATAACAACACGCAAAAAATGCGTGTTGATGATGTAAAGCAAGCAGTAGCTTTTTATACATTAGATGTAATAATCTCAGTAGGATATCGTGTTAAAAGCAAACGTGGCACTCAATTCAGAATCTGGGCTAATAAAATTCTTAAGGAATATCTGATAAAAGGTTATGCTATCAATGATAAAATAACTCAACGGAAATATGAAGAATTGTCGCAATTAGTTCATATTCTTGGTCGCACAATTAGTTCGCAACCGGAATTGTCAAACAAAGAAAATCTGGATTTGATAAGTGTAGTGACAGATTACACTTATGCTCTTGATACTCTTGATAAATACGATTATCAAAAACTTAAAATCGAGAAAACGACTTATGAAAATAAATTCATCGCTACTTACGACAATGCCATTCTAACCATTCAGAATCTTAAAGAAAAGTTCGGCGGCAGTTGGCTGTTCGGAAATGAAAAAGACGATTCTTTCAAAAGTTCTATCGGACAGATTTATCAGACTTTCGATGGTGCTGACCTCTACCCTTCCGTTGAAGAGAAAGCAGCAATGTTGCTTTATTTAGTGACGAAGAACCATTCTTTTAGCGATGGCAACAAACGTATTGCAGCGACTTTATTTCTTTGGTTTATGCAGAATAATGGCATTTTATACAATTCTGATGGTTCCAAACGAATTAGTAATGGTACTTTAGTCGCTATCACTCTGATGATTGCAGAAAGTCGTCCTGAAGAAAAAGACGTCATGGTTAAGGTTGTGGTTAATCTGATTAACAAGGAACTGAGGAATTAAGGAACTGAGGATTTGAGGAACTGAGGATCTAAGGAACTAAGGAATTGAGGGAATTAAAATTCACTCCTAACTAAACCCTGTGGTCTTGTAGTCTTGTGGTCTTGTTGACTTTAAAAAACCTCTCGCAGAGAACGCAGAGGAATTGCCTTCAACAGGCTCAGGTTCATATAAAAAAACGCATCAATGTTATTCACAAACATTAACGCGTTTTTTAGCTGTTAGCTGTTGGCTATTAGCCATTGGCTTGGGGCTGTTGGCCGTGTTCAAAAGCCTTATCTCAAAAGCCAAAAGCCTTAGTCTTAATCAACCATCGACTTCAAGTTTGGTGAGATGATCAAAGTTGCTTCTGTTGCAGCTTGAACGTCTTCCACTGTGAACTCTGGATGTATCTCTGTGAGAACGATGCCTTCTGGTGTGATTTCCATAACGCCCATCTCAGTGATGATCATATTGACTTGTCCTGATGCTGTGAGAGGGAGTGTACATTTCTTCAAGATCTTAGGTGCGCCTTTCTGTGTGTGTTCCATAGTGAGGATAACTTTCTTTGCGCCAACTACTAAGTCCATCGCGCCACCCATACCTGGAGCCATTTTTCCTGGGATAATCCAGTTTGCCAAGTCGCCGTTTTCATCTACTTGCAATGCACCGAGGAATGACACGTTGACGTGACCGCCTCTGATGATAGCAAATGATGTTGCTGAGTCGAAGGTGCTGCCGCCTGGCATCAATGTGATGTAACCGCCACCTGCGTTGATGAGGTTCTTGTCTTCCTCGCCTGCTGCTGGTGTTGGTCCCATGCCCATAGCGCCGTTTTCACTTTGAAGTGTAACAGTGACGCCTTCTGGCAAGTAGTTAGGAATCATTGTTGGAATGCCAATACCGAGGTTAACAACGTCGCCGTCATGCAATTCTTTAGCTGCTCTCTTGGCGATGACTTCTCTTACTTGATCTTTATCCATTTCTTTATATTTTATGTTATTACTTATTTGTTATTTCTCTTTACCATTTCAGCAACTACGAATGATGCTACGTCGTCGGCGTATGTGTTCATGCCGAAGCCAGCGTCGTAACCTAATTCCTTAGCGAGTTCGTGTGTGATACGAGCGCCGCCGCAGACGAGTATCATCTTGTCGCGCAAGCCTTCTGCTTCCATCAACTCAACCAAGTTGGTGAGGTTTTGGATGTGAACGTCTTTTTGTGTAACTGTCTGTGAAACAATCAAAGCGTCAGCGCCGAGTTCGATGCCTTTAGCGATGAGCTCTTCGTTAGGAACCTGACTGCCGAGGTTGTAAGCGTCAATCATTTCATAACGTTCGAGACCGTAGTGACCAGCGTAACCTTTCATGTTCATGACAGCATCGATACCTACAGTGTGAGCGTCAGTACCAGTACTTGCTCCGACGATAACGACTTTACGTCCGATGTTTTCCTTGATGAATTCGTCTGTTTCATACATATCCATCACGTTGCTTTCAACTTTAGGAACGTAGATGTTTGTGTAATCCACTGTATGTTGGCAGCTGCCGTAGCAGTTGAAGAATGTGAATCCTGGTGTGAGTTCTTTATAATAAACGACGCTTGGGTTTTCGAGTCCCATTTTCTTCATCATAAGCTTTGCTGCTTCAACAGCTTCTGCTCCGCATGGCACTGGTAAAGTGAAACTCATCTGCACTTTACCGTCGTTCATTGTGTCGCCGTATGGTTTTATTTTAGTCAAATCTAAGGTCTTGTCGAAATCCTTAGCTTCCATTGAATATAATCCTTCACTCATGGTTATATGTTTTTCTGTTTTTTACTTAATTAATTTTTACCTTTCATCAATTCAACGAATGGGTTGATGTAGTTCTCGCCTTTCATTGTCACGCCTTGGAGACCTTTACCGCCGTTCATAGGACGTTTCACGTCGCCGAAGATACCTTTTTCAAGAGCTGTGAAGAGACCTTCTTTGTTGATTTCTTCCAACAATGTGATTGTGTTGTCGAGGACTAACTTAGCGCGGTTACGGCAGATACCGTCGGCTTTGAATTCCATTTCGTCGCCGATGCTGCGCATATTGTTGAAGATATATTTTGCATTTTCAATAGAGAGGTAACGGTCGCTCATGAATGGAGTGTGGATAGCTTCTGTTGGCATGCCGAGGAGCTGGATGCCTTGGTTTGTCCAGATGCCAATCATGTTGAAGAGAGCGTCTTGGATGTGACCGCGGAAGATGTTACCTGTCATGAATTTGGTTGGTGGCATGTATTTGAGAGTTGCCTTAGGGAAGATTTCGCGTGTCATCTGAGCCTGAGCGAGTTCATACAAGAATCCGTTTTCTAACTCTGGGTCCATCTCGAAAGCGTGGCCGAGACCCATCTGTTCTTCTTTAAGACCTGCTGACAAAGCGAGTTGTTCGTTGATGAGGTCAGAAGCGAGGACTGTGTGAGCTGCTTCAACGGCGTCGGCTGTTGTGAGGTAGTTGTCTTCACCAGTGTTGATGATAACGCCTGCGAAACCGTTGATGATACGTGACATATATTGGTCGATGAGTGTACGTTGCATGTTGATGTCGCGGAACAAGATTCCGTAGAGAGCGTCGTTGAGCATGACATCGAGGCCTTCGAGTGCGCCCATAGCAGCGATTTCTGGCATGCAGAGACCTGAGCAGTAGTTACAGAGACGGATGTAACGACCTACTTCCTCGCCTACTTCATCCAATGCCTTACGCATGATACGGAAGTTTTCCTGTGTTGCGAATGTACCGCCGAAGCCTTCTGTTGTTGCTCCGTAAGGAACGTAGTCCAAGAGGCTTTGACCTGTAGTACGGATAACAGCGATGACATCAGCGCCTTGACGTGCGCCGGCTTGAGCTTGGATAACGTCTTCGTAGATGTTACCAGTAGCAACGATGATATAGAGATAAGGTTTTGGTCCTTCGCCTATTGTGTTAAGATATTGCTCACGGCGAGCACGGCGAGCGCGAATCTTGTTGATGTTTTCATCGATGATTGGTTGTAAGGTGTCAGCGATTTTCTTGCTGTCTCTTGTCACGACCTTGGTGATGTCTAATTCACCTTTAGCTACGAGTTCAGCGATTTCTTGTGGGTTCTTGCCTGTCTCAATCATTGCGTTAGCGATGAAGAAGAGAACGCCTTCGCCCAAAACGCCTTTGTCTTTCAATGTGTCGACGACGACATTTGGAAGCGGCACCATATTGTCATCAACGCCGTCGATGCCAATCAAACGACATAAAGTACGTTCAACAGCGACGGTTGTATATTGTTCCACAAAACCTTGTACGTTGTCGGCAATGTTTTTTGCCAGACCACGAGCCTTAGCTACTTTTTCAAAATCTAAGCCTAATTTACTCATCACGATAATTTTATATTTGTTTATTTATTTAATTCTTAAATAGTTAGAAACAAAACATCATTATTTTAAAATATACAATTAAGAATGTAAATCAATAATAATGATTAGTTGACAAATATAAGAAAAAATTCGTGAGAAAAAACTCAGTTTTGAAATAAAATGTTAAAGGATTTTTTGCTTTGGGCTGTGAGCTATGAGCTGAGAGCATTCTCTCGCAGAGACGCAAAGGAACGCAGAGAAAATTTTCATTTCCCACTACTCCATCACTACATTACTACATCACGCCATTACTTTACGACTCCATTCTTGAGACGCAGCAATTACATATTGTTTAATTTTATGGTGTAATTGATACGTCTCTACAACAACTCCTAACTCCTAACTCCTAACTCCTAACTCCTAACTGATATTATCTCCTTTGCCATCTCAATCCATTGTGAGTCGATGCCTAATGTCTCGGCGATGTTGAGCGCTTCATGTGGCACCTCGCCTTCGTGGGTTTCGACTAACTCATAATTCATCTTGCCGTCGATAAGGCCTTTAACACGAAGACATTTGTTGTTATATGTTTTTATGTTATAATGCGTTACGATAACGAGACTCATCGCTCTGTCTTGAAGGAGTTTCACCAGTGAAGAAACCAATGCTGTTCCTTCTGTAGGATTTGTGGTACGAGCCGGTTCGTCGATGAGCGTAAGTATTTTCTTGTTTTGTTGCGACGATTTTATCACAGCGTCGATGTTTTTCATCTCTGCCGCAAATGAAGATAATCCTTTGTTGATAGACTGGTCATCTGTGGTGAGACAGAATATCTCGTCGTAAATCATCATGTCGGCTGATGTTGCAGGGATTCCGAATCCAAATTGAAGGAGATACTGACACATCGCTAAAGTCTTGAGGACTATAGTCTTTCCTCCCATATTAGAACCCATGATGATAAGCGGTTTCAGTTCGAAATCAATATCGACATTCTGATATTCGCGTTTCTCTTTTGCCAAAATATGTTTCACCTCTGGATGGAACAGGCCTTTATATGATGAAATTTCATCTGACGAAATCGTTGGGAAACAAAGTCCCATTTCTTTAATCTGCAACGACTTGGCAATATTTATATCGACATCAGCGAGGGCATTCAACGCTAAAGTCATCGCTTCAGAATAAGGTTTCAATTTAGATGAAAGCTCAGCGCGAATCTCGTCCTCAATGCGCATCACTTCGTTGTAAATCTCTTCCTGATAAACATCTTTTTCCTTCAACTTCTTACGCAGCGAAGCGAGTTCTTCTGAATATGAATCATATATATAGAATGTCGCGATGCGAAGTCCGTCGGGGTCGAGGATTTTGACGACATCATCAAGATTTGGTATTTCAATGATTTTATCTAAAGAAATCTTTTCCAAAATATTTTTAACATCAGCAGAAAGAAGAGCGAGACTCTTAACTTCGTAAAGCTCGATGTCGTCAACGACCACCGATGTTGCGAGACGAGATATTGTGTGATTTATGTCTTTCAGATTGCAAAGCTTAAATTGCAACGACTGAACGATATTTTTATTCTCGTCATTTTTAACGACTTCGTAAAACTCCTTCATCACAGCATACGACTTCTCGATAGAGTTTTTATCGTACATCATTGAACTTTCGAGCATTATCTTTCTTGAATAACTCGAATGAGTACACAGATTGTCAATCATGAAACGCAATCCGCATGGTGAATCTAGAAGTTTTCTCAGTTGCATCAATTTTTATTTAATTTTAAAATGTGAGACGCAAATTTAAAAAGAAATCCTTAACAAAAAATGTGTTAATTCATTTTTTCAGTTCTTAGTTCTTGGTTCAAAAGCCAACAGCCTTAGTTCTCAAATCATAAACCGGCAGTTTTATCGCTTCCGACAATGTCTTGCATAATTTCTCAGAATCCAAGACGATGCCGTTTGGCGAAGTCGGATTTACACAAACCGCGATGAGCTTGCTTTTCTGCAAGACAGTTATTTTACGTTTTCCATTGACGAAACTGTTGTAGGTCATAGGCGTCAGGAAAATCTTGGTAAAGTCACGCACCACGATTTCAGTCTCGTTGAATATTTTATTCTGTCTTATATGATTGATGAAATTATCCGTCAATGCGCCGCTGACAAACAATGTCTTGCATTTCTTCAGACCGTCAGTATTGATATTTATTGACAAGGAAGACGCCACCTTCAAATCATGGATAACGTCATCTTCATCAATCGCCCATACTCCGTTTTTTATATCGTTGAAGACCTCACGATTATCTTCTGATGTAAGGTCGAGGTTTATCATCTGGACCACGAAAGCTGTCTTCTGAACGAGCGTGTTGATATTTGCAGAATAAGCCGCTCCTGTCGCGAGTATCATCGACTCGCTCACCGTTGGCGACGCAAGACTCATCCTCGACAATGCGCCGTCGATGATGGTAAGGTCGATGTCATATTTCTTCATCTCGTCCATCCAGCGACGCAGTCCATTCGTCGACGAAGGACCAGAAAGCAGAATCTTGCCTGGAGTAAGTGCCTTACCTATTATTATATTACCTAAGGAAGTGTTTTCGTTTGTTATTTCGAGCAGTTCGGCGCTTAGGCGTTTCATGAGATAATGTTTCTCTGAAGTTCCGAAATAAACGCCTTCGCGCAAGAAGATTTCAGGTTTCGCAGTCTTGGTCACTTGGTCTGTCGTCTCGCCGTCAATGCCTATAGAACTCACCGCAACGCGTTTATTTTCAAGAGGAAGACGCTGCAAGACATAGTTAAAACACTCCGTCTTGCCGGTGTTCTTCTCGAGACCTACTATCGAGCAGCTTTTGTATTTTATGAGTTCTTCGATGAAAGGCATAATTCAATTCATAATGCATAATTCATAATGCATAATTATTTTGAGAGTTGCAAATATACGAAAATATTAGTTCTATAGCCAACAGACTTTTACCATGAGCTGTGAGCTAATTTTCAACTTTAAATTTTCTTATAGTCTCATTGACTTATTGACTTATAGTCTTATTGACTTTCATTTGGGCGTTCCGGCAAAGCCGTCGGGCTTTCCGCTATATCTTTGCTCGCCATGTTTCCGTCTCGCTCCCCAAAATTCGACTTCGGCACTTCGACAAGCTCAGTGACATCGTCCCCGTCCCCGAATCTCGTTCCCGATATCCGCTCGCAAAGGATGCCGCTTCAATCCCTAACGCATTGGAGGCTACTAATTCCAAGTCGCAACTCATAACTCCTAATTCCCAACTAACAAGGCATTGCCTTATCCTATATTTGTTTCGCCCTTTCAGGGCTTAATTCCTCAACTCCTCAGTTCCTCATACCCAAAATCCTCTCGCAAAGACGCAGAGAAACGCAAAGATATTTTTAATAAATTATACTGCCCACTAAATAAAAAATCAGGGCCGCCATAAAAATGACAGCCCTAAAATTATGAATTATGCATTATGAATTATGCATTATTTATTGTGTCTCTCATGTCTCTTGATAGAAGCTGGCTCGATATTCATCTTCTCGCCTTGTAACAATGAAATCACGCCGTCAACGACAACATTCTTGTCTGTGACGTTTTCTCTTGACTCTTCTGCTCTACGTTTCTGACATTCTGGACAGTCACAGTCGTTGTGGTATTCTTTTGGCTCTGTGTAAGTTGTGATAACGCCTTCAAAGTTACGCAACACGACTTTGCCTGGAGCTTGTGAAATGACGTATTGTGGCATAACTGGTGTCTTGCCACCGCCGCCTGGAGCGTCGACAACGAATGTTGGAACTGCATAACCTGAGGTGTGACCACGGAGACCTTCGATGATTTCGATACCTTTTGAAACTGGTGTACGGAAGTGTTCCAATCCCATTGAAAGGTCGCATTGATATATATAATAAGGTCTTACACGCATCTTGACCAAGCAGTGAACGAGTTTCTTCATGACGTGAACACAGTCGTTGACGCCTCTCAACAACACGCTTTGGTTGCCTAATGGAACACCAGCGTTAGCGAGTCTGTTACATGCTTCGATAGCTTCTGGTGTCACTTCGTTTGGATGGTTGAAGTGTGTGTTAATCCATATTGGATGGTATTTCTTCAACATCTCGCACAACTCTGGAGTGATACGTTGTGGACAAACGACAGGAGTACGTGTTCCGAGACGAACTATCTCAACGTGTGGGATAGCGCGCAAACGGCTGATGATGTATTCCAACTTAGCGTCGCTGACCATCAATGAGTCGCCGCCTGAGAGAAGAACGTCGCGTACTTCTGGTGTTCTTTCGATATATTCTAATGCTCTTTCTATTCTTTCTTGTGGTGACTCATCGTCTTTTTGTCCAGCGAAACGACGGCGTGTGCAGTGACGGCAGTACATCGAGCACATGTCGGTGATGAGGAACAAAACTCTGTCTGGATAACGGTGTGTCAAACCTGGAACAGGTGAGTCTTCGTCTTCGTGCAATGGGTCTAACAAGTCAGCAGAAGCGATGTTTGTCTCTAATGCTGTTGGGATACATTGACGACGGACTGGGTCTTTAGGGTTGTTTGGGTCGATGAGACTTAAATAATAAGGTGTGATAGCCATGCGCAATGTTGAGAGAACGCTGCGTACGCCGTCTTCTTCTTCAGGAGTGAGTTGAACGTATTGTTTCAACTGTTCCAAAGTCTCGATACGATTCTTGACTTGCCATTTCCAGTCATTCCATTGTTCGTCGGTGACGTTAGGAAATAATTGTTTTCTTCTTGATTCCATTTTATATATGTTAAAGAAAAATGAAAGTCGAGAGACACAAATCCCTCAACTTTCAATTATTATTTATGCATAAAGTTCTTCGAAAATCTTACGGAGTTCTGGGCATTCGCGGAGTTCTTGTAATGTGAATTCTGCGTGGCCTTTTGTATAACCGTTACCGATAATCATGTTAACGTCTGAGCCGATGCCTTCTGCGCCGAGAGCTGCTTTTGTGAAGCTTGTTGCCATTGAGAAGAAGTAAACGACGCCGTCGTCTTTTGTACAGAGAACAGCTGTCATTTCTTGATCTGGAACGTTAACGCAGTTGATTGTAACGTCAGCCATCTTGCCGTCTGTGAGTTTGTGGATGAGTTCGTAAACTTGAACTGGTGTCATGCCAGCAACGCTTTCTACTACGTCGCAGAAACCGAGTTCCTTGATACGGTTTGTACTTTTTGGACTGTTTGCCAAACCGATAACTTTACCAGTAACGCCAACGCGTTTCTTAGCTTCGTAGCAGCATAACATACCTGATTTACCGCCTGCGCCGAGGATAACGACGTTTTGACCATATTGGCATAACTTAGCTGTCTGTGCTGGAGCACCAGCGACGTCTAATGCTGAGAGAGCTAATTTTTCTGGCATGTCGTTAGGAATCTTAGCGTAGATACCGCTTTCGAAGAGGATAGCCTTACCTTTAATGTCGACTTGGTCAACGTCTTTGCGGATTTCAATGATTTCGTCGATGCGGAGTGGTGTCAATGACAATGATACCAATGTTGCGATGCGGTCGCCTTCTTGCAAGTCGATTTTGCCTTTCAAAGCGTCACCGATTTTTTCAACTTTACCGAGTAACATACCACCTGAGCCTGTTCTGCGGTTACGGTGTTTACCTTGTAACTCAACGTTGAGGAACATTTCTTTCTTGACTTCTTCAAGGATGCGTTCGTCGCTTGCGCCTTCGCCAGCTTGTTGAACTGCATAGTTGTAGATGTCTGTAAATGAAGCAGAGTCAATATTTAATGTTTGAACGTCGATGAGGATTTCGTTGTCCCAAATCTCGTCCATATTGTTATCAAGTTTGTTAGCTGGTTGTGGAAGAACGCCAACTGGTTCAATCACGCGGTGAGTTCCGTATTTGTTACCTTTCTTTTGCATAGTATTTAGTGTTTTAAGTTAATATTTCCTTTCCCTTGTGAATACTCACAAATGCTCGCAAAGATAATAATAATTATGATAAAAACAAAGAAAGTGTTAATGATTTTTTATTGATATTTCATAAGTTATAAATGAGGTATTTTTCTCGCAAAAACGTAAAGGATGATTTTCAACTTTCAATTATGAATTATGCATTATGAATTATGAATTGTTTTTTGGGCGTTCCGGCTATCGCCGTCGGGCTTTCCGCTATATCTTTTTCCGCTTTGCTCCAAAAGGATGCCGCTCCAATCCCTAACGCATTAGGAGAATTCTAAAAAAAAGTCACGTAGTGACGACAGAATATAGGCAGGCGGTGGAGTTCGAAGCACGGAACCCCTGCTTCCATGACCAGAATGATATAAAAAGTGCTGAAGGCACGACAGAAGTATTTTTTCTATCGTGCCTTCAGCACTTTGATTTTTTTTGCAATCTTATTTTGCAGGGATTCCGCACTGCGTGCTTCATCACCTGCCTATTATCTGTCGCTCCTACGGAGCTTTTTTTTTGCAATAAGCCGTGAGCCATAGCAGTTAAAACTAAAAACTGAAAGCCAATTTTCAATTTTCACCTTTCAATTTTCAATTCAAAAAAAAGGTGTCACCCTTATCAGAGCAACACCCCAATTATGCATTATGCATTATGAATTATGAATTGATGTAATCGCTTTTATTCTACTACTGGACGCACTGATCGACCATAGATGCGGTCGTAGCCGTTCATGCCGTGATAGCCGCTATGGAAGCGGAGGATGTACGCGTGGTCGTGGATGGTGCCGAAGAAGTAGCTGTAGGAGTCGTAAAAGGAGTCGTAAAAGGAGTCGAAGAAGTAGCTGTAGTCGTCGCTGTCGTCGTAAAAGGAGTCGAAGAAGTAGCTGTAGTCGGCGATGTTGTCGTAAGGTGCAGAACCCCAATAGTCACCGCCACTCCCAGCGCCTTCGCCTACAGACCCGAACCAGCTGCCCGCAGCAGGAAGGAAGATGCTGTTACCGTTTGGTCCTTTTACATTATAGCCTTTAACGCCGTTCTGTGTGGTCCATATCCAGGTGCATTTATCTATAAGTTCTCGCATCTCTTTTTCTGTCGGCATACGCCAGTTTCCGCCCCAGTTGGCAGTAGCTGCATCGTAACTGGAATTGCCTGCAAAATCTCCCATTTTCTTTCCGTATGTCTTGCTATTGCTTTCTGTATATGACGATTTAGTCGTTGTCTCGCCCCATGCATAATAATTGCCGTAGTCTTCCGGTTTGCTTGCGCCAACATTGCATGTCGCCCATTTTACGCTTAAGCCTAAGTCAACATATCCGTGACCTTCATGTTTTCCATCACTGCCATCTGGCTTAAAAGACACCATCATCATACAGATTAATGTCATAAATAGACATACTCTTTTCATTACTTTTAATTTTTAATGGTTAATAATATCACAATTTTACGAAATTATTCAAATCATTTTTACAAGATTCACGAAATATTTTTT
>JAFOBJ010000049.1 GCA_017381865.1 Bacteroidales bacterium | reverse complement strand
TTTACGAACTGTTTCGTGTTCGATGTTAACGCCTTCAAATTGAACTGGCATGTCGAAACCTGCGAAAGGAACCATCTTAGCACCCATTTCACGGTGCATTTCGTTAAAAACGGTCTTCTTTAAATTTTCTGTATTTTCCATAATATAATGAATGATTAAATTGATTTTTTCTTGAACGCAAAAATAATAAAATAATATTCAAAAGATACGATAAAATGAGATTTATTTTTTTTGCTGCGAGCCATGAGCTGTGAGCAGACTTCGTGTGTAAATTTTTTTATCTTTGCAAAACGAAATTTTTATTGATGAAAAGATACATATTAATTATATTGTTGGTTTTATTTTCATTAACAAAACTTAATGCGGCTTACATCCTCATTCCGATGGATGAGACTCAGACAAATCATCTGAAGGCTTACGGCGTGGCGTATTGGGTATTGGAACGCGAGGTGGAGATAAGCTGGCTGCTCAATTATAAAGGCGGCAGTTATCTCATTCCGTATCACGATATGTTCGAGCGCGAGTGTAAACTGCGTAACGTTTCTTTTCAGGTCATCGCTGATGTTCAGGCTGAAGGTATTCTCGCAGAAATCGCCGTGCCTGACGTCAATATGGATGAGATGAAACTGCAGAAAGTGCCGCGCCTTGCAGTGTATGCGCCAAAAACCATTTTGCCTTGGGACGATGCTGTGACCATGGCTCTCACTTATGCTGAAATTCCTTACGATATTATTTATGACGACGAAGTGATGGAAGGTGTTCTTCCTACTTACGACTGGCTGCATATGCATCACGAGGATTTTACTGGTCAGTTCGGAAAGTTCTGGGCGAGATATCGTAACTACGAATGGTATCAGGAAGATGTTAAGAAACAGGAAGAGACGGCACGGCGTCATGGATATGATAAGGTGTCGCAGCTGAAACTCGCCGTAGTGAAAAAGATTCGCGACTTCGTCGCTGGTGGCGGTTATCTCTTCTCGATGTGTTCGGCTCCGGATAGCTTCGACATCGCACTCGCTGCCGACGGTATCGACATCTGCGACGTGATGTTCGACGGCGACGGCATGACACCGAATGCGCAGCAACAGCTTAACTACGACAATTGCTTCGCTTTTACAGATTTCTCAATATCGACAAATCCTCAGGAATATGAGGTTTCAAATATTGACGTGACTTTGAATCGTTCGAAGTCGGTGAAGGAAAACAACGACTATTTCCTATTGTTCGACTTTTCCGCTAAATGGGACCCAGTCCCGACAATGCTGACTCAGTCGCACGAAAGATTGATAAAAGGTTTTATGGGACAGACAACGGCTTTCGATAAGAGATTCGTAAAACCAAGCATAGTGGTGCTAGGCGACAATGCAGCTCTCAACGAAGATAGATATATTCACGGCAACTTCGGCAATGGTTTCTTTACCTTCTACGGCGGCCACGACCCTGAAGATTACCAGCACCTCGTAGGCGACCCGCCAACAGAACTTGATATGTATCCTAATTCGCCAGGCTACAGACTTATATTAAATAATGTGTTGTTCCCGGCAGCAAAGAAAAAGAAACAGAAAACTTAATGCAATTCATAATTCATAATGCATAATTCATAATTGAATGTTAAATTTATAATCTGAAAAATAAGAGAAAAATAATTAAAAAAAATATTCCAAATGAAGAGATTTGTACTTGTTACTTTAGTGTTTTTATTGTCTGTAGGACAATTGTTTGCAAAGCATGTCGATGTTAATACTGCGAAAAACATCGGTGAAAAATATGTTAGAAATAACATGCAGTCGTTAAGAAGTTTTCAGAATTCTAAACATGTTTTAACAATCAGCGATGACAATGGTAATGCTTGTCTTTATATTTTTAATATTGAAGATAAAGGTTTTTATATTGTTTCTGCTGATGATAGAGCGAAACCTATTTTGGCATATTCAGAAGAAGGCTGTATTGATGTGAATAATATTTTACCATCAATGGCTTATTATTTGGAACATTACAAAAATGCCATTTCATATGCTATTGTGAATGATTTGGTTGCAGAAAGAAAAGTAGAGGAGGAGTGGAATTCAGTAAGAACCAGAGGCGTCGTTGCTGATAGAAGTCTTGGTAAGTCAGTTGAGCCTTTAGTTGATTTGAAGTGGAATCAGGTTTATCCTTATAATTATTTCTGTCCAACCGAAAAAGGAGGTCCAGGCGGCCACGCTTACGTTGGTTGTGCAGCCGACGTGATGGCGATGATAATGAAATATTGGAATTACCCAGAAAAAGGTAAAGGCTCACATTCTTATATCCCAGAAGGTTATCCAATCCAAACAGTGGATTTCTCAGAGGCTACTTATGATTGGGCCAATATGCCGATACAGATTTTTAGTTCTTCGCCAAAGAAAGAAATAGAAGCAATTGCGCTTTTGATGTATCATTGCGGCGTTAGTATTGATATGAAATATGGTTCTTCCGCAAGTTCTGGCTATTCAGAAATGGTGCCTAATGCAATGAAAAAATATTTTAACTATACTGCTAATATGCGTCACTTGTATCGCGACCAGCATGGTCTTGAAGAATGGAAAGAATTGTTGATTAGTAATTTGGATCAGGGATTCCCTATTTTTTATGCTGGCACAAGTCAGATTAGCGGTGGTCACGCTTTCTTGTGTGATGGTTACACAGAAGATGGTTATTTCCATTTCAATTGGGGTTGGTCAGGAATTGCAAATGGCAACTTTGCGATAGACGCTCTTAATCCAGAAGGCGCGGATTATAATGTAAATCAAAGAGCTATATTCGATGTTATTCCAGATTATGCACATAAATGTATGCCAAAATCTCCTGTCATCGAGACAGAAGTGAAGTCGGTTTATTCACAAAAAGGTGTCATAAGTGTCATTGCACCAGAATTGTCTGAATTAGACGAAGCTTTAGAAACAATAGATAAAATTGTTGTTTTAAGAAATGGCAAGGAAGTTTTTTCTAAAGAAAATGTTACGCCAGGTTCTGTTGTCGTCTTTGAAGATGAAGTAGGTGAATATGGCATATACAATTACAATGCTTATGCAGTAAGTAATGACGTTATCGGCCGTTGGGGCGAGGCTTCGTTATTATATGGTTCAACATGTCCTTGGAGTATTACAGCGTCAACAACAAGTTATCAAGGCTGGAATGGTGCTTCGGTTGAAATCTTGAGTGAAGGAAAAGTCTTCGATGAAATTACCGTTGAAAGTTCTACACCTATTAATTTATTAATGCAAATGCCAGAAGGCGAAGTGTCTTTTGTGTGGAACGCTCCAAAAATAAAGATTTCTTCAATGTCAATAAAAATCGAGAATTCTGAAGGTGAAGTCGTTTATGAATATTCAGGTTCATCATCAGGATTACAGGAAGGCGTGATATATTCAGGAAATAATATTTGTGAAAATTGTAAGGCTCCGGAAAAACTCGCAGCTGAATATGCGGTCATAGATGGAAAAGAAGGTGTTATGATTTCTTGGGAAAAAGCAGGCGCACCTGAGGCTTATAAAATATCCAGAAGCAAGGATAATGAAAATTATGAAGAAATTGCAAAAGTTGAATCTTCAGAAAATCAATATTTTGATGCAAATAATATCAATGGAGTATATTATTACCAAGTGACTTCATATAATGAAAATTGTGAGTCGATGCCGGCAGTTACAGCTGATTATGATTCTGATTATGTGATGGTTGAAGTGCTTTCAGTAGATGAAAATATCGTTAGTGCAATCATTTACCCAAATCCTGCATCTGAGAGATTGAATATATTTGCAGAAGGCTTGACAAAAGTTTCTGTCTTTAATGTCGTTGGACAAAGAATAATGAATATCGATGTCAATGCTGATAATTTTAGCCTTGATGTAAGTTCTTTAATGAATGGAATTTACATGCTAAAAGTGTCTTCAGTTAAAGGTGATTTTACACGAAGAATAAGTGTAAATAAGTAGTGAAAAAAATATATATACATACGGAAAAAAATATTAAATTTGCAAACTAACAAAATTGAATATTAATAAACAAAACGCAAATGAAAAAATCATTCTTATTAGTTGCTATTTTGTTGGCTTTCAATTCACTTTTTGCCGATAATCTCGATGTTGACAGAGCTAGAGATTTCGGACATAAATTCGTTAAAGCCAATTTTGAACAAAAAGAAAACAATGAACTAGAATTAGTTTATACAATGAAAACAGAAGCTGGAGAGCCATGTTTTTATGTATTTAACGTATCAGACTATGGTTTCGTAATGGTTTCTGCTACAGACATCGTAAGACCTATTTTGGGTTATTCAGAAGATGGTATTTTTGAAGCCGATAACATCGCTCCAGGATTAGGTTTTATGATGGAAGATTACCAAGAATCAATTTCTTATGCAATCAATGAAACAATAGAAGCTCCAGCTTTTGTTAAAGCAGAATGGGAAGCTCTTACAAAAACTGGTAAGTTAAGACCACAAGAAAGAGGTGCTAAAATTGGACCTTTATGCCCAACAGCATGGGACCAATCATGGCCATATAACGCATACTGCCCAGAGTTGAACAGACCTTATGCTTCAAATGGTAGATCTGTTGTTGGTTGTGTTGCTACAGCTATGTCTCAAATCATGAAATATTGGGAACATCCAACACAAGGTACAGGTTCAAATACTTACAAACCAGCTATGGACCAATATGGCTATCCAGAACAATCAGCTAACTTTGGCGAAACAACTTACGATTGGGCAAATATGCCTTACCAAATTGACAAAAATTCACCACAAGAACAAATCGATGCTGTTGCTTTGTTAGGTTACCATTGCGGTGTTTCAGTTAATATGATGTATGATGATGACGGTACAGGTGCTGGCGCTTATTCAATAGACGTTCCTTATGCATTAAGCGCATATTTCAGCTATGCACAAAGTAGCTTCAGAGCAAGAGCTGTTTCTACTGAAATCTGGGATTCATACATCAGAGAAGCTATCGAAATGCGTCGCCCAATTTTCTATTCTGGTACAGCAAAAGATGGTGGCGGTCACGCTTTCGTATGTGATGGTATGGATGAAAACGGCTTGTTCCACTACAACTACGGATGGTCAGGTAAAGGCGATGGTTTCTATGCTTCAACAGCTACAGACTATCCAAATGATGTAGGAGCTATCTTCGATATTATGCCAAAAAGTATCTACACAAATACAATGGAAGCTCCTAAAAACTTTGTGGCTACACCACTCGGTGACAATAGATTAGCAGCAAAGCTTACTTGGAAAAACCCAACATATACCTTGAACGGTTCAAGCGCAATAAAGAATATCGATAAAATAGTCATCGAAAGAAATGGTAAGGTTATCCATGAATTGACAGATATGAAACCAGGTGAAACTGCATCATATGTCGATAATTCTGTTCCTTGCTATAGCTATTTTGAATATTCTATCTATGCAGTTGTAGACGGAGCTCATGGTAAAATCGCAAGAGTAGAAAGCATTGGTTTTGGTCCAACATGTAAATGGCAATTGATGCTTCAATCATCAGCATTCCAAGGTATGAGAGGCGCTTATGTTTCAGTTATCGATCAGGCAGGTGCTGTAGTTGTAAAGAAAACAACAGAAAATTCAACATTGACAACATACGACTTGGATGTTCCTTACGGCAATGTTCAATTCGTTTGGAATCCAGCTGATGCAAATCAACCTACATATAATCTTACAATGATTCTTAAAGATAATGAAGGTAATACAGTATTTAATTATGCTGGTCCATCAGAAAAAATGCCTCAAGGTGTCTTTATGGATACAACAAACACTTGTGGCTATGAAATTCCTAATGAAAATCCTTATAACTTGGTTTGTGAAGTGAAAGATAATAGCGTCGTATTGAATTGGTCTGGTATAGGCGGCGACTACTACGGATATAATGTTTATCGTGATGGTAATCTTATTGCACTCTCTCGCACAACAACTTATACAGATAAAGATGTTCCTCATGGTGGACATTGCTACACTGTAACAGCTATGTTCGATGGCGGTGATACAAAAGAATCAAACGAAGCTTGCGCTGTATTGACAGAAAACTGCGATCCTGCAACAAATGTTAAATATACACTCTCACAAGTTAAAAAACCAGTAATTAGCTGGGATAAACCAAGCAATGCAACAGGTCTCACTGGTTACTATGTCTACAGAAAAGTCGGTGAAGACGGCGAATGGATTAGAGTTAAAGTTTTGGCTGCAGGTAAAACAGAGTATACAGATAATAGCGTTAACCAATTAGATACATGGTATTTCTATAAAGTTCAAGCTTATTATCAAGGCATCGACTGCTTGTCAGCTCCAGCAGCAACAAAAGCTAATAAAGATGAATATATTCTTAAATTCTTCTATTCAGAAACAGGCGTAGAAGATGTAGAAACAAACATCGGAATATATCCAAATCCTGCAAACGAAAAAATCACTATCAACGCTCAAAACATTGAAAGAGTTTCTATCTCTAACGTAATGGGTCAAATAGTTTATGAAACATCAGTTAACGACGATAAAATGGTTATCGATGTTAATGAATTCCCAGCAGGAATGTATATGATTCACGTTGTTACAGATGAATACGAAACAACAAAACGTGTTTCTATAGTTCACTAAATAAAGGATTTCTGGATTTCTGGAATTCAGGAAAAAGAAAAACCGATCATTTAATAATGGTCGGTTTTTTGTTTTCAAGTTAGTTGACTAACTCCTAACTCCTAATTCCTAACTCCAAACTGAATTACTTTCTTTCCCAAGTTTCGAATCTGTAAGAATAATCGACTTGTGGGTCGTCGTCGATGACTTCCAATTCTGTCAATTCCCATTCTTCAAAATTGATGATAGGGAAGTAAGTATCAGCTTCGAATTCTTTCTCAACTCTTGTGAGATATAAAGTGTCGGCTTTGCTCAAGAATTGTTCGTAAATCATTCCGCCGCCCATGATGAATATTTCTGTTTCGTTTTGGACGAGTTCCATTGCCTTTGGAATTGATGTTGCCAATTCAAAGCCTTCTGGAGCAGAATCGAGTCTGTCTGAAATGATGACATTACGCCTGTTAGGCAATGCTTTTTGTCCTGGCAATGAGACGTAAGTGTTGTGTCCCATAACAACGCATTTGCCTGATGTCACTTTCTTGAAGTGCTTGAGGTCGTTTGAGATGTGCCATAATAACTGGCCATTTTTGCCGATAGCTCTGTTCTTTGCCATCGCTACCACGATTGAAATCTTTGGCTTCATATAAGTAATTTTTTATTGTTTCTTAAATAGACACGTCAGCCTTGATGGCATCGTGTGGATTATAATCTTCTAATTTAAAGTCTTCGTATTTGAAGTCGAATATGCTTTTCACTTCAGGATTGAGCTTCATCGTTGGAAGCTGACGAGGCTCGCGGCTGAGCTGTAACTTCACTTGCTCGATGTGATTATTATAAATATGTACATCACCGAAAGTGTGTACGAAGTCGCCGAGGCCGAGACCGCATACCTGAGCTATCATCATTGTCAATAATGAATACGATGCGATGTTGAAAGGCACGCCGAGGAATACGTCGGCGCTTCTTTGATATAACTGGCAAGATAATTT
>JAFOBJ010000048.1 GCA_017381865.1 Bacteroidales bacterium | reverse complement strand
CTAAAACGAAAGGATTATTTTATTAAATTTGCCACCAAATTATTCAATATGCAAGAATCAATATTAATTTTAGATTTTGGCTCACAAGTAACACAGCTTATAGGACGTCGTCTTCGTGAGATGAACGTTTATTGTGAGATCCATCCTTATAACAAAATTCCGGAATTAACACCAGATATTAAAGGTGTTATTTTGAGCGGAAGCCCTTTCTCTGTTAGAGATGAGAAAGCTCCTTATGTAGATTTGTCAAACATCAAGGGAAAATTACCTTTGTTGGGCATTTGCTACGGTTCGCAATTTATGGCTTACCATTTTGGCGGTGATGTTAATGGCTCAATAGCAAGAGAATATGGCCGTGCATCTCTTACAATCGTTGATGAAGCTTGTCCTTTGTTCGAAGGCGTTAATAAAGTAAATCAAGTTTGGATGTCGCATGGCGATACTATCGCTCGTTTGCCAGAAAACGCTCGCGTTATTGCAAGTACAGAAGATGTTGTTAATGCAGCATATAGAATCGACGGCGAAGAAACATACGCTGTTCAGTTCCATCCAGAAGTGTCACATTCATTGGAAGGCTCAAAAATGATTGAGAACTTCGCTAAGAAAATCTGCGGTTGCAAAGGCGATTGGACTCCATCTTCATTCGTAGATAATATCGTTGAAGAACTTAAACAACAACTTGGTGATGATAAGGTCATCTTAGGCCTTTCTGGCGGCGTCGACAGCACAGTCGCTGCTGTTTTGTTGAACAAGGCTATTGGTTCTAACCTCCACTGTATCTTCGTCGATAACGGTCTCCTCAGAAAGAACGAATTCGAAGATGTTATGGAATCATATAAAGATTTAGGTCTTAATGTGATTGGCGTTAACGCTGGCGAACTCTTCTTGAGCAAACTTAAAGACGTTACAGATCCAGAATTGAAACGTAAAGCCATCGGCGCAACATTTATCGAAGTTTTCGAAGCTGAAGCTAAGAAAATAAAAGGCGCAAACTGGCTCGCTCAAGGCACAATCTATCCTGACGTTATCGAAAGCGCAGGCATCGAAGGCGCAACATGTAAAATCAAATCTCACCATAATGTAGGTGGTCTTCCTGAAAAGATGAACCTCAAAATCGTTGAGCCATTGCGCGCTTTGTTCAAAGACGAAGTACGTCGCGTTGGCCGCGCTTTGGGTATCAAAAAAGAACTCATCGGTCGTCATCCTTTTCCAGGACCAAGCTTGGCAATCCGCCTCTTAGGTGCTGTCACAGAAGATAAATTGCGTATCCTCCGCGATGCTGACGAAGTTTATATCTCTTCATTGAGAAACTGGAAATGCGAGTTGCCTCACGCTTCATTTCCAAATGAAATGGCTGACAACTTGTACGATAGCATCTGGCAAGCTGGCGCAATCCTTCTTCCTTGTAAGAGCGTCGGCGTAATGGGCGATGAACGTAGCTACGAATATACAATCGCTCTCCGCGCTGTTATCTCAACAGACGGTATGTCAGCAGACTGGGTACACCTTCCATACGAATTCCTTGCAAAAGTATCAAACGATATCATCAATAAAGTCAGAGGCGTTAACAGAGTATGTTACGACATCAGCTCTAAGCCACCAGCGACAATTGAATGGGAATAATTAATGCATAATTCATAATGCATAATTTTAGAGACGTGTCAGCGTGACATCAATTAATATACGTTGACACGTCTTGAATATTTAGAAAAAGGCTCATAGCAAATAAATAATTAATAACCACATCAACCGTTGACTGTCGTTAGTTGACTGTTGACCTAAAAAATCAGTTTTAAAAAAATTATGAAAACAATTAACTGGAAGAAAGAAGCTCTCGCTTACTTCTACCTCATTTTCGGTAGTTTGTTGTTCGCTATCGGCGACATCTTATTCGTTAACCCTTACATCTTGGCTCCTGGTGGAACTTATGGTCTTTCAAACGTTTTGAACACAGTATGGCCTTGGAAAGTTTCTCTCTATGCTATCTGCATGGATATTCCATTATTGGTTATAGGTACTATAATCCTCGGACCTAAATTCGGTGTTAAGACTATCATTTCAACAGTCTTGATTTTCGGTTTCACTTACCTCATTGAAACATTCATTGGCTATAACCCAATCATTCATAATGGTTTGTTCGAAAATGTCGCTAACCCAAATCCAGACTGGTTGTTAGTACCTCATAGCGAAGCTACTTACTTCATTCCAGATTACTTCTTAAATACTTTAGTATCTGGCGGTATCTACGGTTTGGCTATCGGTCTCATCTTCAAGTCAGGCGCAACATCAGGCGGTAGCGATATCATCTCAATGATCCTCCACAAATACACCAAGATCTCTCTCGGTACATTGGTTATGATCGTTGACTCAATCATCACTCTCACAACATTAATCGCTGAACCACAATTACGTCTTCCAGTTTATTCAATCTTGGTTATCTTCATCGAAGGTAAAATCATCGACCTCGTCGTTGACGGATTCAATAGCTACAAAACTGCATTCATTATCACAGACAAAGCTGAAGAAGTTCGCAATATCATCGTTAAAGATATCAACCGTGGCGGTACATGCTTCTTCGGTAAAGGTTTATACAAAGGCGTTGATCGTAAGATGATTTATGTTACATTAACACGCCCTGAACTCGTTAAATTACAATCAATATTGAAAGATGTTGACCCAGATGCATTCGTAAACGTAGTTACAAGTTCAGATATCTTGGGTGAAGGTTTTAAACCTCTCTCAGAATAAGCGAAAAGTTTAGAATTTATAGCATAGAGCCTTGAAAATCTATGTTATAAATAAAAATAAATTAACTTAGATAATAAGTCCGGATTCTAATTTAAGAGTCTGGACTTATTATTTTTTTTAATATCTTTGTCACAAAATGTTCCTATTAAAATAATAATGATAATGAAAGCTTTTAGAATTATTTTATCTTCAATACTTGTTTGTTTGGCAGTTCTGATTTTTGATACTGAAGTGAAAGCTCAGGAATCGTTGAAATCTCAGATTGTAACAGAATATGATGGCAAGCCATATTATATTCATACTGTTAAAAAGAAACAGACATTGAAGGAAATTGCTGATATATACGGCGTTGCTGTGTATGATATCATTAAGGAAAACAAAGGTGTTAAAACAAGTCCTAAAGCAGGAGAATTGCTTAGAATTCCATATAAACAACAAGAAGAAATCATTTTTGTGGAAGAAGTGGTTGATACTGTTGAGGATAATGTCGCAACGGAATATTTTGAAAATGATATAGAACCGATATTTGATTCTGAAAGATTGTACAAAGTGGCATTGATGATGCCTTTGTATTTGGAACAAGTAGATGACGCATTTTTGGAAGCAGAAGTCTCTAATAAACAACTTCTCGCAAAACCGTTTTCTTATCTTCATTTTTATGAAGGATTTATGATTGCCGTCGACTCTATGGTTAGTAAATATGATATGAAACTCGACCTTAAAGTCTATGACGTTGATCAAGATACAAATAAAGTCGTGTCTGCAATGAATGACCCATGGTTGCAAAGCGCAGATATAATAGTCGGTCCATTTCATGTTAAAGCTTTTGAAAGAGTGATGGCTTATGCCGCAGAAAATGACATACTTATAGTCAACCCGATGACCAATAGAGATGACCTTGTAATAGGAAACAGAAACGTGGTGAAAGTGAAACCTTCTTATCGCTATCAAATGCGAGGATTGGATTCTCTTATCAGAGATAAGTACACTGATAATAATGTATTTATCATTGCTGAAGATACAAATAGTATGGATTATGTGAGAATGATAGAGGAAATTGTGCAAAACAATATAAATCCTTATTCTTTGGTTTCAAATAAGCATATCAAAAAAATTGTTAAGAAACATCACGACGCATGGCTGATAGAAGAAGTGGAGTTTGATGAAAATACATATCAGTCAGATAATGTGACACTTGATCTTTCTTTGATAAATCAAAATCCAGACGACAGCACAATGTTGAGAAATCAGATATTGTTTTCCAACTATTCAATAGATAGCTTGAATGAGGCAAAGAAAATGGCTTCGTCGATACGAAATAATCTTTTCATAGTTTATGGTGAAAATAAAGTCTTCGCTACAGAAGTCTTAAATAAAATTAACATATTCTCAGGAGAATATCCTTCTAAACTTATCGCACTTCCTGATTGGTCTAAATTTGACAGGCTTTTCAATGAAAATTTGATGAAACTGAATACGGTCTTTTTTGATGATGATTATACAAATTATGATTCATATAGCGTAGGTAAATTTGTCTGTAAGTTTAGAGATAATTACGGAACTGAGCCAAAAGACATTGCATTTCATGGATTTAATATAGCTTGGTATTTCTTGAATGCCTTGATGAATTATGGAGACGATATTAATATAGGTATAACAACATATGAAATTCCATTGTTGAACACCAGATATTCTTTCGAGAGAAGAAGTGCTGAGGACGGCGTGGAAAATTCATATTGGAATATGTATTATTATAAAGATTACGAGAAAAACTTGCTGCAATATGAATAGGATATTATTATTAGTCTTGATAGTCATTGGCTTGTCATGTTCAAATAATAAAGAAAAAGATATCGTTCGTTCGTATTGGGAAAATGGAAAACTCAAGTCAGAGTTGAGATATAAAGACGGCAAGCTTAATGGTGATTGCTATTGGTATTTCTCGAATGGCAAGCCTGATATGAAAGTGCATTATAATATGAATGCCATGGAAGGCGAGGTGTTGAGATGGTATGAAAATGGCAATCTTCAATCTAGGTATTATATCAAGAACGACCAATATGACAGCATTTTCGAATCGTATAATGTGTTCGGCACTTTGGTGAAGATTGAACATTATAAAGAAGGTACGCTTCATGGGGAATATAAGCAATGGTACGACAGCGGAAAACTGTTTACAGAAGGCTCGTATGAAGAAGGAATGCTTCATGGAAAATGGATGATATACTATGAAGGAGGCGCTGTCGGTTCTGTCGCTACATACAAAAACGGAACGGGATTGCAAAAAGGATATTCGCCTGATGGAACTCTGATAACGGAGATAAATTACCGAGATAATGTGAAAGATGGTGATGAAATACAATACAATAGAGACGGCTCAGTGAAGAAAATATTGTTGTGGGAATCTGGTGAATTCGTGAAAATAATTAACAAATAATGATAAAAAAAATTAAGAAAAAATATTTGTCTAAATATTTGGAAATTGTTAATTAAAAAGCTTACCTTTGCGGAACGAATAAAAGATAAATTAACATTAGTTATTAACCTTAATAAAAAAATAAAAGTAATGAACGTACAAACCATTATGACAAACTTGGAAGCTAAGCATCCAGGTGAAAAAGAGTATTTACAAGCAGTTCGCGAAGTTTTAGAATCAGTAGAACATGTTTACAACCAACACCCAGAATTTGAAAAAGCAAAGATCGTTGAACGTTTAGTTGAACCAGATCGTATTTTCACATTCAGAGTTGTTTGGGTTGACGATCAAGGTGAAGTTCAAACAAACATCGGTTACCGTGTACAATATAACGCAGCTCTCGGTGCATACAAAGGCGGTCTTCGTTTCCACCCAGCTGTTAACGTTTCAATGTTGAAGTTCTTAGGCTTCGAACAAATTTTCAAAAACGCTTTGACAAACCTTCCACTCGGTGGTGGTAAAGGTGGTGCTGACTTCGATCCATCAGGAAAATCAGACGCTGAAATCATGCGTTTCTGCCACGCTTTCATGTATGAATTATGGAGAAACATCGGTGCTGACTTAGATTCACCAGCTGGTGACGTTGGCGTTGGTGGCCGCGAAATCGGTTACTTATACGGTATGTACAAAAAATTGGCTCGCGAACACAGCACAGGCGCATTGACAGGTAAATCATATGGCTGGGGTGGTTCATTGATCCGTCCAGAAGCTACAGGTTTCGGCGCTATGTACTATGTTAATCGCATGGTTAAACAAGTTGGCGACACAATGGAAGGCAAGAGAATCGCTTTGTCAGGCTTCGGTAACGTAGCATGGGGCGCTGCAACAAAAGCTATCGAACTCGGTGCTAAAGTTGTTGCTATCTCAGGTCCAGACGGCGTTTGCGAAATCCCAGAAGGTATCACAATGGAAATGGTTAACTATATGCTCGAAATGCGTGCTTCAAACCGCAACAAAGTTCAAGATATGGCTGACAAATTCCCAGGTAAAGCTATCTTCACTCCTGGTAAGAAAGCTTGGAGCGTAAAATGTGACATCGCATGTCCTTGCGCATTCCAAAACGAAATGAACGAAGACGACGCTAAAGAATTACTCGCTAACGGCGTAAAATATGTAGCTGAAGTTTCTAACATGGGTTGCCAACCAGGCGCTATCTCAACAATCCAAAAATCAGGTACTCCATTCGCTCCTGGTAAAGCTGTTAACGCTGGTGGCGTTGCTACATCAGGCCTCGAAATCTGCCAAAACGCTGCTCACATCAGCTGGACTGCAGAAGAAGTTGACGCTAAGTTACAAAAGATTATGAACGACATCTATGACCTCTGCATCGAATACGGTAAACAAGAAGATGGTACAATCGACTACGTTAAAGGTGCAAACATCGCTGGCTTCATGAGAGTAGCTAAAGCTATGTTAGCTCAAGGTATCGTTTGATGATTCAAATTATAAAAACTCAAAACCTCAGAACATCAAAGTTCTGAGGTTTTTTTCGTTTCTATAAAGATAACAAGACTATATGACAACAAGACAAAAAGTTTTTTTTTATTTGAAACTTACTAAAACTTGTAGTCTTGTGGTCTTGTAGTCTTGTTGACTTTTCTTATCTTTGCATATAAATTTTCAAGTCGATGGAATTCCTTTACCCAAATATGCTTTATGCGCTCTTCGCGCTCATAATACCTGTCGTTATTCATCTTTTTAACTTTAGAAAACATAAAACGGTTTACTTCAGCAATACTTCAATTCTGAAGACCATAGAGCAGGAAAATTCCAAGACGAAAAAACTGAAACATCTTTTGGCATTGATGGCGAGAATGCTTTTTATAGCAGCTCTGGTAATAGCTTTCGCTTATCCTTATAAAAAAGATAATAACGCAATAAATAATAACGTCGATAATCTGATTGCTGTCTATATTGACAATTCAATGAGCATGCAGGCGCATTCTTCAGAGAAGACGTTGTTTGAAGATTCCCGCTCTTCTGCATTAAAACTCGTTGAGAACCTTAACCAAGCACAGAAATATATTCTTCTTTCCAACGACAGAGACCCCAAAAACGAATATCCGATGAATAAGGACGAGATGTTGTTGCGCCTTAATGAAATGAAAGTCGAAGCAGCTCCGATTCTTTTTGAAGATATTTATAACAGCTTGGCTTTTATCAAAAATAAAAATAATTTTAAATCAGCGACGCTTTTCGCTTATTCTGATTTTCAGAAAAATATAATGAATTTCAATGAGTTGAAAAATGACAGTACTATACAGGTCGTCGCTTTTCCTTTGAAATCTGATTTCCAAAATAATATTTATATTGATTCTGTTTGGCTGCAATCTCCTGTCTTACAGAAAAATATGACAAACGAACTTAATGCGAGAATCGTTAATGAAACATCTAACGACATTAAAGGAATTCCTGTCGATTTTTCTCTAGACGATAATATGGTTGCATATACGACTTGCGATATTAATGCAAATTCTTTTGCTGATGTTAATATGCAGTTTGTCGTTGATAACGAGGGCGATATAAAAGCTCAAGTCGCAATAAAAGACTCGCCTATAACTTTCGATGACGAATATAATCTTGTTTTAAAAGTACGTCCTTCGATAAATGTTGTTGAAATTAAGCCAACAGCCAATGGTCAATGGTCAACAGCCAATAGTTATTTGGAATTGCTTTTTGATGGAGATGCTCTCATCAATTACCAAACTATGAATCCTTATAATATTGATCAGCAGATTGTTAATAACGCTCAGATGATTGTTGTTAATGAAAAAGCAAATATCAATGAAACGATGCAACAATCTTTGCTTGATTTTGCTTCGCAAGGAGGAACGCTCTTGCTTCTCAATGATGAAAATACGGATAATTCTTATATTTATAATAATATTGGACTAAATCCGACATATTGGGATGAAAATAAAAATAGAGTCGAATATATTGCAAGACGTAATTCTTTCTTTGATGATATTTTTGTAAAACTTCCTGATAATGCGGATCTTCCGTTTGTTAATAAACATTTGCATTTTAATATTGGCAAAAATGTTCTGAATGTTATTTCTTTGCAAAATGGCAATCCGTTACTGATGATGAGCAATTATGAAAAAGGCAAGATTTTCGTTATGTCGACGAATTTCAATAGTGAATATTCTGACTTGTCGAATCATGCTTTGTTTGTTCCTCTGATGTATAAAATGGCTTTGATGGGCGGAAATGCTATGGATTTTGCTTATACTTTGGGCGAGGATAAGATGTTGAATATTAACGATGTTTCATATCAATATGATGATAAGCTCAGTCTTAAAAGCGAAAATGGAATGTATGAAATGTTGCCTCTTGTCGAGAAAAAGAATAATCAGAATTATCTGTATTTCTTTGAAGATTTGCCATCTGCAGGATTTTATGATATTTATAAAAATGAAGATTATGTGACGACTGTGGCTTGGAATGACAGCCGTAAGGAATCGCAGATGTCGTTTTTTGAGAAAGATGAATTGTATAAACTGTTAAAAGACAATAATATCAATGTTTTTGCAATGATTGACCTTGCGGAAACGCAGAATAAAGCATCTGATGACGTTCTGGAAATCATTGTGAAAGATGTAGCTGTTTGGAAGATTTTTGTTGTCATTGCATTAATTTCTTTGTTGATAGAAATTTTAATTTTGCGTTTCTGGAAATGATGATTTTTTTGTAAATTTGTAGGGCAAAGAGAGCGTATATTATGGAAGAAAATAAAGACTTAGAATTAGAAGGACAAAACGAAATAGAAGAATCAGGCGTTCGCATTCAGCAAGGTGACGAGTTTAGAGTTATTCCTCTTAAAGGTTTGATTGATAATTGGTTTATCGATTATGCCTCAAGTGTTATTCTTGATAGAGCGGTTCCTGAAATAAATGATGGTTTTAAGCCTGTACAGCGTCGTATCTTACACTCAATGAAAGAGTTGGAAGACGGACGTTATAACAAGGTCGCTAATATTGTGGGTAATACAATGAAATATCACCCTCACGGCGATGCTTCCATCGGTGATGCTTTGGTAAATCTCGGTCAAAAAGATTTGCTTATTGATACTCAAGGTAACTGGGGTAATGTCTTGACTGGCGACCCGGCTGCTGCTCCTCGTTACATCGAGGCTCGCCTTTCTAAATTCGCTCTCGATGTGGTTTATAATCCAAAGACTACTGAATGGAAATTCTCATACGACGGCCGTAATAAAGAGCCTGTTACTCTTCCTGTTAAGTTCCCTTTGCTCTTGGCTCAAGGCGCAATGGGTATCGCTGTCGGTCTAAAGTGTGAAATACTTCCTCATAACTTCAACGAATTGATAGATGCTTCTATAGCTTATCTTCGTGATGAAGATTTTGTGTTATATCCTGACTTCAGAACTGGAGGTATGATTGACGTTCGCTCTTATAATGACGGTGAGCGTGGTTGTAAGGTCCAAGTTAGAGCAAAAATAACACAACTCGATAAAAAGACGCTTGTAATTACAGAGATTCCTTACGGAACGACAACAGGAACTTTGATAGATTCCATAACAAAAGCAGGAGAGAAGGGACAAATTAAAATACGCCGCGTCGATGATAACACTTCTCGTAACGCTGAAATCGTTATTCATCTCGCAAGTGGTGTCTCGCCTGACCAGACAATTGACGCTCTTTATGCTTTTACTCAATGTCAGGTTTCTCTCAATAGCTTGTGTACATGCGTTATTCGCAATGAGCATCCAGAGTTTACAACTATATCAGCTATCTTGAAAGAAAGCACAGATAGAACTCTTGACTTGTTGAGCTGGGAATTGAAAATAAAACTCGATGAACTTGAAAGAGATTGGCATTGGATTTCTTTGGAAAAGATTTTCTTCGAAAAACGTATTTATAAAATCTTGGAAAAAGACGCCGATTCTTGGGATGATCAAGTCACAGAAATTGAAAGAGCTTTCGATCCTTATCGTCAAATGTTGAAAGCAGAAATAACTCGTGATGATGTCTTGAAATTGTGTGAAAAACCTGTTAGAAAGATTTCAAAATTTGACATCAAGAAAGCTGAAGAACAAATCCTTGATATTGAAAATCAAATAGAAAAAGTAAGATACGACCTCGACCATATCGTCGATTATACCATCAATTTCTATAATGAAATTAAGAGAAAACATGGTAAGGGTCGCGAGCGTAAGACTGAAATTCGTAACTTCGATAATATCTCTGCTGTCGCTGTCGCTGCAAATAATGAAAAACTCTACGTCAATAAGGAAGAGAGTTTCATCTGTACATCAGCAGGCCTCAAAAAAGAACAAAATAAAGACGCATATACTTTTGTATCAGACTGTTCCGACTTGGACGATATTATCGTATTCCGCGAAAACGGAACGTTTATGGTTACTAAGTTGCAGCCAAAATGCTTCGTAGGTCCTGAAAAAATAATCCATGCTGACGTATTCCATAAGAATGACGACAGAACTGTTTATAATATGGTATATCGTTCTGGTAAAGCTGGCTCTCCATATTATGTTAAACGTTTCTCTGTTAAAGGTATAACTCACGATAAGGATTACGATTTGACAAAAGGCGAACCTGGTTCAAAAGTCGTTTATTTCTCAGCAAATCCTAATGGCGAGGCTGAAATCATCAAGGTTATGCTTCGTCCTCAGCCTAAATTGAAGAAAACTTCATTTGAATATAACTTCGCTGATTTGGCAATTAAAGGTCGCGCAAGTCAAGGTAATAGACTTACAATGCACCCGATAAATAAAATCGTCAAACGTGATGAAGGCGTTTCTACATTGGCAGCTCGCGAAATCTGGTACGACGATACTGTCAAACGACTCAATGCTGATAAGCGTGGCGTTTTGCTCGGAGAATTCTCTGGTGACGATAAAATATTGCAAATATTTTCAAATGGTGAATTCCGCCTAAGTGGCTATGATTTGTCGACTCACTTCGACGATGATATGACTCAAATCATGAAATTCGAGCCTAATGCAGTTTTCTCTGTTATTTATATTGAAGGCGAAACTAAGTTGATGTATATCAAACGCTTCATGATAGAAGAAGATACTCCGCTTAACAGACGAATTTCCTTCATAGGTGAAAACGAAAATGCAGAATATCTTATCATGAATATGGATAAACTGCCACGACTGATGCTTTCGTTTAATGATAGCGCATCTGGAAAACAATATGAAGATGAGGAACTTAACGTGGCTGAATATATAGGAGTGAAAAGTTATAAAGCAAAAGGAAAACGTCTTTCTACTCGTGATGTGGCAACTTATACATTCCTTGAACCTTATGAACCGCAAGAAGAAGATGTCTTGGAAGAAGAAAATGTTGAAGTAGCAGATGACAATACAGAAGAAGTGGAAAACTCAATTCCTGAAGTAAATGCTTCTTCAAATGAATCAGACGATAACTTCTTCTCAGAAGATGATGGTGTACAACTTACACTCTTTGAATGATTTATGAGCGTTAAAATAACGAAACAATATAGCAAATCAATATATGGGGACGTGATTAGTCGCGTCCCTATGCTATTTATGGTGTTGACCTTTGCCTTGTTGTTTGTTTCTTGTGCGCCTCATAAAAAATTGGCTTACGAATTTGTCAAAAATACAAAAGGAGCATCGGTGGCATTCTATCTTCCTAATGACTTGGAAAAGAATAATATAAGAAAAGATTGCCAGCCTGAAAATCTAGATTATATTGAAGAAGAATATGTTCAAGACACTATAGAAGCTCGTACTAAAATCGTCAATAAAATTGATGATGAAATGTTTTTAGATATTTTGATTTCGTCTTTTGAAAGCACTCTTGAAGATTATGACTTGGCATTAGAATATTGGGAAAATGAAAATTCAATGCCTGATTCTTTGCATTGGGTGGTAGATTTGTCGCATATTGAAATTCTTGAATATATTGAATATCAAGTAGCTCAATGTGTTGTTGAAGGCGATTACGAAATACTGCCTTCCGTTGGAGTTAATGTGGCGTCTTGGATTGACCTTATAAATGGAGAAGATGCGAAGTTCGTTTATGCTGAACAAAGTTTTTACGAGCAGATTTGTGATTGCTATTACACCTTAGACTCGCTCAATAATATCGTTCTCAATGCTGAATATTATGAGTTTGATATTAATGATTTTTATGACTTTGCTGTGTTTTTGGGAAAACTATATGCTGGCTATTCTTTCGATTATTTTATGAATGAATATGTTAAGAAAGAAATGAAAAAGAAAGGTCAGGAATATTCCGATGACATATATATGCGCTACGACCCTTACGAATCGTATATTTATTATACTAGAAGAGATAAATTTATTGAACTTTAATCCTACATTTAAGACGCCACAGGGGTGACGTCTCTACAACTTTTAATTGTCAATACTCTTCTTATTGCTTAATTCTTTGATTTTAGCCTTCATTTCAGAAGATTTGACATCGTAGACTTTTCCGCCTTTGATGATTCTGATGCTTCCTGTCTCTTCAGAAACGACGAGAGCGATGCAGTCGCTGTTTTCTGTTATTCCGATACCGGCTCTGTGACGAAGTCCGTAACTGCCAGGGAGATTGATATTTTGAGTGATAGGGAGGATGCAACGTGCAGCTTCGATTTTGTTATTTGCAATGACCATCGCACCATCGTGTAATGGGCTGTTTTTGAAGAATATATTTTCAAGTAAAGGCTTGCTGATGACTGCGTCAATGACGACGCCAGTGTCAATGATTTCGTTTAAGTTGTTTTCTTGAGCCAATAAAATCAAAGCACCGACTTTATCTTGCGACATTGATGCGCAAGCTTCGCAGATGGCGTCGAGGTCGAGGCTTTTTTCTTCTTTATATCTGAAACCGAGGTTTGCGATAAGATTTTTAAATGCTAAAGAAATTTTGGTGTTGCCTATGCCTAAAAGAAATCTTCTTACTTCTGGTTGGAATATGATAATCAATGCGATGAAACCGACATTGACGAAAGCTCCGAGTATGTAGCTGAGCAACTCCATATTAAGAGCTGTCACTATTTTAAGTCCTAAAATGATGGCAACGATGCCAAAGAAAATCTTGATGGCAGTGGTGCCTTTTACCAAACAATATAAACCATAAAATAATAATCCGACTAGAAATATATCCAAAATATCCCAGATACGGACCTGTATGAATGCATTTATAAGAAGCTCAGTCATGATAAAATGTATTTGCAACAAAGATAAGAAAAAGACTAAAGACGAAAGGCAAAAGACTAAAGATTTTTTTAGCTCTTAGTTCTTAGTTCTTAGCTCTTAGTTCTTAGTTCATTAACAAGTTTCACTGCTTCCATGGCTTCTTTAACATCGTGAACTCTCAAAATGTCGGCGCCTTTTATCAATGCTATGGTGTTCAAGACAGTAGTTCCGTTGAGTGCTTCTTGTGATGTTATTTTCAATGTTTTATAAATCATTGATTTTCGCGAAATGCCAATCAAGACAGGAAGATTGTTAACTCTATATTCGTTAATATTATTTAACAAATCGAAGTTAGATTTCATGCTTTTATTGAAACCTATTCCTGGGTCAAGTATGACTTGTTGTTCTCCGTATTGTGATAAAAACTCAATCTGTCTTTCAAAAAAAGATTTTACAATCTCGCAAGGATTTTCTTTGATATGATTTGTATGCAGCGATTCTATGTTGCCACCACAATGCATCATGATATAAGGTATATGGTTTTCGCCTATATAAGGAAGCATCTCTTCGTCAAATATTCCGCCTGAAATATCGTTGATGATGTCGGCTCCGTTTTCTAATGCGTTCTTTGCTACCTCTTTACGAAACGTATCGATTGAGATTATTGTCTCAGGAAATCTTTTTTTTATCTCAGTTAAATAGGGGAGAAGACGGCGATTTTCCTCTTCAGCGGAAATTATTTCCATTCCAGGACGTGAAGAAAATGCTCCTATGTCGATGATGTCGGCTCCTTCTGTTAACATTTTTTCACAATGTCTTAAAACATCGTCGGTGTTGTTGTGAGAACCACCGTCGTAAAAAGAGTCAGGAGTGAGGTTTAAAATGCCCATCACCAATGGTCTGTCCCATGAAAAAAAATGCTCGCCAATCTTCAATTTCATAGCAAAAAATGTTTATCTTTACGTTCTTAAAATATTGATTGTTTTATTGATAAACTAAAAACAATTTTCCTTACAAAAATAAAAAAATATTACGATGAAAGATACACAAAATCAATTTAAAAAGGTCGTTGAACAATGTACTGAGATTTTTACTAAAAAGATGATGGATTATGGCGTTGCATGGCGTATTATGAGAACGACATCTGTTACCGACCAGATTTTTATCAAAGCGAATCGTATCAGAAGTCTTCAAACAAAAGCTGAGCGTTTGGTTAACGAAGGAATTGAGCCTGAATTTATCGGTATTATCAATTATTCAACAATGGCTATCATTCAGTTGCGCTTAGGCGTTGTTGATAAGCCAGACCTTGAACCAGAAAAAGCAGCAGAACTTTATTCTGGCGTATTGCAAGAAGCATACGATTTGATGCAATGCAAAAACCACGATTATGACGAAGCATGGAGAAGTATGCGTGTTAGTTCAATGACAGATTTGATTTTGATGAAGCTTTTGAGAATTAAAGAGATAGAAGACCATGACGGCAAGACTATAATATCAGAAGGATTAGATGCAAACTATTTCGACATCATCAATTATGCTGTCTTCTGTATGATTTTATTATCTGAACAAGCTGAACAATAATTATGAAAAAAGACTACACAAAATCAGGATTTCTTTCATTTGCAATCACGATTTGGGCATTGATATGCGCTGTCTTGGTTGGTTTCTTTCCTAATTTTTCATGGCTGCTGTTGACAGCAATCGTGTTCCCGATTTTTGCAGCCTTGCTTTTCAATAGTTTTTACAATAAATCTGGATTGACCTTGTGCCGTGTGTTGGTCGGAGCATTGTTTGTATTTAGCAGTTTTACTAAAGGCGTTGACCCGCTTGGCACTAAATACAAAATGCTTGATTATTTCATCGCGTATGACATACAATGGCTTAACGAATTGGCATTGCCTCTAGCGATAATAATGATAATGGCAGAGTTTATTGTCGGTATCTGTTTGATGCTGAATCTTTTGCCGCGCCTCGCTACGCTCGGCGCTTCGATACTCATGGCATTCTTCACGATTACTACTTTCTTCGACGCGATATATAATCTCGTCCCTGATTGCGGATGCTTCGGAACGGCAATCAAAATGAGCAACTGGCAGACTTTCTTTAAAAACCTTATAATAATCTCAATATTAATTCCACTCGGATTTAATAATAAAACTCTTGTAAATAAAAGAGTTACAATTTTGGGACAGACTCTGTTTACAGCCATTTTCATGGTAATGTTCATCGGTTTTGAAATCTATAACGTACGCCATCTTCCTGTAATTGATTTTATGGAATGGAAAGTCGGTAAAGATATGAAACCTGCTGAAACAGAAGAACCTGCTGAAATTTATCTCACATTTAAAAATATAGAAACAGGAGAAGAACAGGAATATCTTTCTCCTAATTATCCATGGAACGACTCTATCTGGATGTCGCAATGGGAATTCGTCTCTCAAAGACAAGAAGGTGGAAATCAGTCGCTTGGATTTTCTATCTTGAATGAAGACGGCGATGATTACACAGACGTTCTTTATGATACAGAAAAATTGTTTGTATTTGTAGCTCCTTATCTCGATGAACTTACAGAAAAAGACATCAAAGAGTGTCAACGTATTTATGACTTCGCTAATGAAAATGGATTCAATTATTTATGGGTTACATCCGTCAATCCGGAATATGTTTACGAACTTCAGGATAAGTATTATATGTTCGACGAAGTCTATTACGGCGACGAACTCGAACTGAAGACTATGGTGCGTTCAAATCCAGGATTGATGCTTATGGATAATGGCGTTATCTTGGATAAGTGGAGCAAGATAGATTTCCCTTGTGAAAAAGAAATAAACTTGTTAGTTAGGAATTAGGAATTTTTTGGACAATGACAGTTGTCTGTTGACGTTAAATTATGACATCATATATCATCAGGAAAATATTATACGGATTGGCAGTGCTCTGGGGCGTTGTGACTCTGGTGTTCTTCCTTTTTAATATCGTTCCTGGTGACCCAGTGAGGATGATGCTCGGACAACGCGCCGATGAAGCCGACGTTCAGGCGATAAGAGAAGAACTCGGCTTGAACCAAAGCGTTTTTAAGCAATATACAGATTATCTTAATGATTTGTCGCCGATTTCTTTTTATGAAAATGAAAATGGTGAAAGAAAATACGACAACTTCAAATCATATTGCGTGCTTGCAAAAATTGGCGATGTTGATGTCGTTTTAAAAACACCTTATTTAAGATATTCATATCAGAGCAAGAGGTCGGTAGGAACGATATTGTCGGAAGCCTTTCCTAACACCTTGATATTGGCGTTTGTGGCGATTACATTCGCTTTAGTGTTAGGTGTTTTTATCGGAGTATTAGCGGCTGTTGTAAACACTGATTTTGTAAATAAATTGACATTATTTATAACTACCATAGGAATGTCGCTGCCTTCTTTTTTTGCAGCGATTTTAGTTGCATGGCTTTTCGGTTATGTATGGGAATCGTTCACAGGTTTAAGCATGACGGGCAATCTTTATTCCGTTGACGATTATGGCAATGGCGCTTATTTAGATTTGAAGAATCTTATTTTGCCAGCGTTTACTTTGGGATTACGTCCGTTGGCTGTCGTCGTGGAATTGACACGCACTTCATTATTAGAAGCAATGTCTATGGATTATATCAGAACAGCGAGAGCCAAAGGATTGAAGCAATGGCGTGTCGTTACGGTGCATGCTTTAAGAAACGCCATGACGCCTGTTGTGACAGCTATCTCTGGATGGTTTGCATCATTGCTGGCAGGAGCGGTGTTCGTGGAATATGTCTTCGACTGGAAAGGAATCGGCGTCATCATTGTCGACGCCCTCGATACATTCGATTTCCCCGTCATAATGGGAGCAGTTCTCTTAATAGGATTTATGTTAATAATAATTAATATCGTTGTTGATATTATATACGGAATCTTAGACCCAAGAGTGAGAGTGTATTAAAACTCCTAATTCCTAACTGAAAAAAACTTGTTTTTTTTCTATAATCTTATTTAATTTTCCCATATTTTTTTCATAAATTTGCAACTATTGATTTAAAGAAAAATAACTGTTAAAATTTATTGAATATGAGAAGACAGATAGTTGCAGGAAACTGGAAAATGAACCTTGATTTCCAAGAAGCACAAGACCTTGTAGAAAATATTGCTAACCTTTGCGAAGATAAACAACCTGATTGCGATATAGTTATTTGTCCACCTTATTTATATTTAGAAATGGTGACAGATATGGCCGATGATACACAATTATTCTATGTCGGCGCACAGAACGTTAATGAAAACGAATCAGGTGCTTTTACTGGCGAAGTTTCTGCTAAAATGCTCGACTCTCTTGGAACAAATTTCTGCATCGTAGGTCATAGCGAAAGAAGAAAATATTTCAATGAAGATAATGCGGTTCTCGCTGCTAAAATCAAAAAATTGCTCGAATACCAAATCGTTCCTATCTATTGCGTCGGCGAAGTCCTCGAAGAAAGAGAAGCTAACACTCATTTTGACGTGATTAAACAACAAGTCGTTGAAGGTCTTTTCCACCTCGACGTCGCTGATATGGAAAACATAGTCATCGCTTACGAACCAGTTTGGGCTATCGGTACAGGCAAGACAGCTACACCAGCACAAGCTGAGGAAGTTCATAAGTTCATCCGTACTCTCGTAGCAGAGAAATATGGCGAAGACATCGCTGCTCAATTGCGTATCCTTTATGGCGGAAGCTGCAACGCTAAAAACGCTGCTGAATTGTTCGCACAAGAAGACATCGACGGCGGCCTCATCGGCGGCGCATCTCTTAAAGCAGAAGATTTTGTAAGTATCGCAGTTCAAGCTTCTAAATAATCGACTATGAATTATTACGCCTGTTCGTTTACAAATCCAGATAACGAAAACTTAAAAGATATGTTCATGGAACTGCTCGGAGAAATAGGCTTCGACAGTTTCATGGATACCGATGACGGCTTCGATGCTTATTGTCAGGAACCGCTTCTTAATGAAGAAGAACTCAACGACATCTTGCAGATGGAACAGTTTGCAAATGTCAAGTTGTTGAAGAAGGAACTCATACCAGACCAGGATTGGAATGCGACTTGGGAAGCTTCTTACGAACCTGTCATTATCAACGAATTCTGCAGAATCAGAGCTCCGTTCCATAAAGTGGAAGACTCTTATAAATACGACCTCATTATAGAACCAAAAATGTCGTTTGGAACAGCTCATCACGAGACAACATCACAGATTATTGAACTTATGTTGCAGTCTGATTTCTCGGGACTTAACCTCCTTGATATGGGTTCTGGAACTGGCGTTTTGGCTATTCTCGCAAAGAAACTCGGTTCTGCAACGACAGTCGCTATCGATAACGACGAATGGGCTTATAGAAACGCTCTGGATAATATCCGCCTTAATGATGAAAACGAAATCATCGTCGAACTTGGTGATGCTACTTCATTAAATGACAGACAATTCGATGTTATTTTGGCGAATATCAACAGAAATATTCTCCTCAGAGATATGAAGGAATACGTGAAATGTCTTGTCGATGGAGGCAAGATTTTCTTCAGCGGTTTCTATGAAGAAGACTTGGTTCTCATTAAAAAAGAAGCAGAACGTTTAGGTTTGACATATTCAAATCATGTGACGAAAAACAATTGGACAGCAGCTGTATTTGTTAAATGATTTGTGGATAAAATTAATGTGAAAAAAGTATTTTTCTGAAAATAAATATGTAACTTTACAAACTGAAAAAATACGTAGAATATGAAATTTATACTTTCAAGTTTAAAATTATTAAAGGCAGTTCAGTCACTTGCTGGTGTTATCAATTCAAATAACACATTGCCAATTTTAGATGACTTCTTGTTCAATATTTCTGATAATGAATTAAGAATCACTGCTTCAGATTTGGAAACAACAATGATTGTGACAATTCAACCTGACTTGGTTGAAGGCGTTGGTGAAGTCACAATTCCAGCTCGTTTGCTTATAGATATTTTGAAAAACTTACCTGATATCCCAGTTTCTTTCAATATTGACGAAACAACATTGGCTATAGAGATCACAACAGGTGAGGGTCGCTATAAAATGGTCGGACATAAGAGCGACGAATTCCCACAAATTCCAGTGTTGGAAGATGCTTCACAATGGGAAATTCCAGCCGACGTGCTCGCTTGCGGTTTTGAAAAAACAGTGTTTGCAACAGGTAACGATGAAATTCGTCCAGTAATGACTGGCGTTTTCATGGAAATGACAAACAATGGCCTTAATTTCGTTGCAACAGACGCTCATAAACTCGTCCGTTATAGAAGATTAGATATCAAAACTGATGTGCTCGCATCATTCATAGTTCCTAAAAAACCTATCAACCAGTTGAAAACCGCTTTGTCAGGAAAAGCTGATGAAACAGTCGTAGTTGAATTCAACAAGACAAATGCATCTTTCACAATGTCAGGATTCAAATTAGTTTGCCGTCTCATCGATGGTAAATATCCTAACTATGAAGCTGTTATTCCAAAGGCAAATCCTAACAAATTGACTATCGACCGTCAGTTGCTTCTTTCAGCTATTCGTCGTGTGGCTATTTTCTCAAGCAAAGCAACACACCAAATTCGTTTCAAAATCGCTGGTCAAGAACTCGTTTTGACAGCAGAAGACCTTGATTACTACAACGAAGCGAAAGAACGCCTTTCATGTAACTATGACGGCTCTGATATGGAAATAGGTTTCAATTCACGTTTCTTCCAAGAAATGTTAGGAAATCTTAACCAAACAGAAGTGTTATTGGAAATGTCGGCACCAAACAGAGCAGGACTCATTATTCCAGTCGACAATCAAAATGCTGACGAAGACATCTTGATGCTTTTAATGCCAGTGATGTTGAATTAAGACAATAAGTCTATAAGTCAATAAGACAATAAGTTAAGTGAGCTGCTTTGAATTAAAGGCAGCTCTTTTGCTTTGTAGAGACGTATCAATTATACCTTAAAAATAAACAATATGTAATTGCTGCGTCTCAAAATTAAGAATGAACATTGCGTTTATCTGCGTCTTTGCGATAGAAAATTCGTTTCAATAGGTTGTGGCCATTCGTTGGTAAAATTTTTATCATAATTTTTATTTATTATGTCTGTTTTTTATTTGATTTTAAAATATATATATATAAATTTGCTTCGCTTAAAGATAAACAAATGAAAAACTACGGATTTGATTTTACCCCACATTGCAATGTAACTGATTTATTTACATTGATTTTAAAAAATATTACGATAAAGATATATAGATACGCATAGGTGATATTCCTTTGTGTATCTTTTTTTTTGAACAAAGATTTATTAACCTTAAATAAATAATATATGAGAAAAATTTTACTTATCATCGCATTGCTAATTTCTGGAATGGGATTAAATGCACAAAGCGTGGGGAATAATGTTGTTATCGATTATGAATGTTATTCCTTGAAGTACACAGTGACGAGTGTTGAACCTGCAGAATGTGAAGTGGTATGTTACACAAATCCGAATGTGGAAACATCAATTGCAATTCCTTCTGTTGTAATAATAGAAGAAACGGAATTTGAGGTTACTTCAATTGGATATAAGGCATTTTATAGGTGTTCTAATTTAACAAGCATAGATATTCCGAACAGTGTCACTTCAATTGGAGGATACTCATTTGAAGATTGTAGTAATTTGGTAAATGTTGCTTTTGAAAAAGACTCTCAACTTACTTCAATAGGAAGTTCTGCTTTTTCTTGGTGTTCTAATTTAACAAGCATAGATATTCCGAGCAGTGTCACTTCAATTGGATATTCAGCTTTTTCAAAATGTACTAAATTGGCAAATGTCACTTTTGGAAAAGATTCTCAGCTTACTTCAATTGGAAATTCAGCTTTTTGGAATTGTATTTCTTTAACAAGCATAGAAATTCCAAGTCGTGTTACTTCAATTAGATATGACGCTTTTTCTGCTTGTTATGATTTAGCAAGCATTGTGGTTGAAGATGGTAATGCAGTTTACGACAGCAGAGATAATTGTAATGCGATAATAGAAACTGCAACAAACACTTTGATTGCAGGATGCAAAATGACAGTTATTCCAGAAGATGTCGTTTCAATCGGAGATTATGCTTTTTATAGTTGTAGTATAGCTAGTTTGAAAATACCGAGTTCTGTGACATATATTGGTAAAAAATCTATTTATGAACCATATATTATGGAATCGTTGGTGTGTTATGCTGAAAATGTTCCAGAAACAGCAGATAGTACATCACTGGATTGTCCTAAAAAAATGAAGATATATGTTCCTGAAAATTCTTTAGAGGCTTATAAATCAACATCTCCATGGAATAAATATACAATCGTTAGTTTGACAGCTAAGCCAGAAGTCAATTTTACAGCTAATGTTAAAAATACTAATACGATAGAACTTAGTTGGGATAATATTTATCCAGATAGCTATAATATTTATCAAAATGATAGTTTGATTGCTAATGTGACAACAAATACATATTTAGTGGAAAACTTGGAGTCAAATACTGAATATTGTTTCGCTCTGTCAAGTCTACATAATGAAATTGAATCAGATAAGTCGGATGAAGTTTGTGCCAAAACATATTATATGACAGCTGAAGAAGATGATATTTATCGTGAAAATACAGCTATGTATACTACTTGTGATATGCAATCAAATGGTTTTATCTCTAATCGTATGTATCAGTCAAAAGATGGTTCTGTTGCAGTTGTGACAATGATTGCAAGCAGCAAAAATGATGCGTCTTTCAAAGATCGTGGTACTGGTTATAATATCTTCAGAGATGGCAATATTTATGATATGGATAAGGCTTCTACAGAAAGACTTGAAGCCAATGCAACTGGAGGTGATATGAGGACAGGATGGCCTACGATAGCTCCATATGGTGCTGAAGGCGAAATCCTCGTTAACCATTCATCAGGTCTTAACTATTGGATTAGAGAAAAAGCAGGCGAAGGTGTCTGGGACGGTCCTCATGCTATTCCAAATCCTGAAAATGTTGATGAAATTGTAAAAGGTAAAAATAATGTATTGGCATGGCCAAAAATAGTTACAACAGGTGAGAACAATGATGTGCTTCATATCTTTGCATGTGCATCAGGTGATGAAAACATAGCTCAATATTATCTTCGTACGACGGACCTTAAAACATGGGAAATCGAATTTTCTCCACTTGAAAAAGATGATTTACATATTAACTTTTATAGCGCAGATGACTATGCTGTTTCCGCTAATGGTGATAATATAGCTGTCGTTTATAATGATAGATTCAATGTACATACAATGCTTTATGAGTCAAACGACGCAGGGTTGACATGGGAAAGCAGAATGGTCTGGGAAAGTCCAATTCATGGATTGAACTGGGAAACTGATGAAAATTCTTTGTTTGAAAAACTATATGGTCCAGCACAGGTTTCTGTGGCTATTGGAGCTGATGGTGTTTCTCATGTGGTTTTATCTGCCGCATTGTATGAGCATAAAAATTTAGGAACATCATATTCATTGTATAAAGGTATTGAAACAGATGGTGTTGCTTATTGGAATGATACTACAAGATGGAATGACGTTTTGGGTCCAATACGTTCAACACAAGATGATGATCCTAAAAACGCTTTGAGATTACGTTGGGATGGTAAAGATGGAAAATATCTAATGGATTATACAAATTTCTGCGCATGGATGCCTTCTTACGAAGAAAATGGCTTCAGTGACTTTAGTAGCTATAAACAATATACAGGTACAAATAATGGTACTGCTGGTGACTATCTGGTTTCCTTCGGTATTGTAGCTTATCCTTCAATAGCAGTAGACCCTGCCGGTAATATAGCAGTCGCTTATTCTGCACCAGATATGTCGCGTTTTACAAAAGATGATGATTATTACAGAACTTTGTTCGTAAGTTATAAAGCAGCTGGTTCTAATGAATGGCAAGTTGGTGATGCCTTGTATCAAAATGAAAAGTTTGAAAAAGGTGAATGTACATACGTTTCAGCAGTAAGTACTCCTATAAATGAAAATGAGTTCTGGTTCTCATGTATGACAGATGATACTCCTGGTTTTTATTCTGCTACTAATGCTTCGCAAAAGCAACTCACAACAAGTTCTGTCAATGTATTTAAATATAAACCATTTGGTGAATTTTATGATGAACCAGTCGAGCTTTCAGCTCCAATAAATTTAGTCGCTGAAGTAAAAGGTGCATCCTCTGTTTCTTTGACATGGAATAATGTTGAAAATGCTTTGAGCTACAATGTCTATCGTGATGATGAGTTTGTCAAAAACACAACAGAAACTAATTATATCGATGAAGACTTGAGATATAACACCGAATATTGTTACACAATAACAGCTGTGCGTGGTAATGCGGAATCTGATAAATCAGATAAGGCTTGTGCCAAGACTTTTGGTGAAGGTGTTGAAGAACAGACATCATTGTTTAACATTTATCCAAATCCTGTTAGTGATAGACTTTTAATTGAAACAGAAATGGAAATCCAAGAAGTAGTGGTTTGTACTATAACTGGAGTTTATGTTGAGCAGCAAGCTACATCTAATGGTGATCATTCATTATTCGTTGATGTTTCAGAATTGGACGGTGGAATTTATTTCATAAGAATAAAAACCAATGATGAAATCATAACAAAACGATTTGTAAAGCAATAATCTGAGAAGAGGCGCATTTGCGCCTCTTTTTTTGTCTGCGAATTGCAGAATAAGAAAAAAAGTCGTTCAGATTCTGAACGACTTTTTCGTGTTATTTTGTGAATCAAATCTTTGGACCTGCAGCAACCAAGGCTTTGCCAGCTTCGTTATGTGTGAATTTGTTGAAGTTCTTGATGAAGAGTCCTGCTAATTCTTTAGCTTTTTCATTCCATTCTTCAGGAGTTGCGTATGTGTCGCGTGGGTCTAAAATGCCAGTATTTACATCGTGCAATGCTGTTGGCACTTTGAAGTCGAAATAAGGAATGTTCTTGGTTTCTGCTTTGTCGATAGAACCGTCTAATATTGCGTCAATAATTGCTCTAGTGTCTTTGATAGAGATACGTTTGCCTGTGCCGTTCCATCCTGTGTTTACCAAGTAAGCTGTAGCGCCTGCCTTTTCCATTTTCTTGACTAATTCTTCAGCATATTTTGTTGGATGCAATGAAAGGAATGCTTCTCCGAAACAGGCTGAGAATGTTGGAGTTGGTTCTGTGATGCCACGCTCTGTACCAGCTAATTTTGCAGTGAAACCTGATAAGAAATAATATTTCATTTGTTCTGGTGTCAAGATTGAAACTGGAGGCAATACGCCGTAAGCGTCGGCTGACAAGAAAATGACTTTCTTTGCAGCTGGAGCCTTTGATACTGGTTTTACGATATTTTCAATGTGATAGATAGGGTAGGAGACGCGAGTGTTTTCAGTGACGCTCTTGTCTTTGAAATCGATTTTGCCGTTTTCGTCGACGGTGACATTTTCCAACAAGGCGTTTCTCTTGATGGCGTTGTAGATGTCTGGTTCGCTTTCTTTGTCGAGGTTGATGACTTTTGCATAGCAGCCGCCTTCAAAGTTGAAGATGCCTTCGTCGTCCCAGCCGTGTTCGTCATCGCCAATCAATGCTCTGTGAGGATCTGTCGACAAAGTTGTCTTGCCAGTTCCTGAAAGACCGAAGAAAATAGCTGTTTCGCCTTTTTCGTTTGTGTTTGCAGAACAGTGCATTGCAGCAATGCCTTTCAATGGCAATAAGTAGTTCATGATTGAGAACATACCTTTTTTCATTTCGCCGCCATACCATGTGTTTAAAATGATTTGGGCTTTTTCTGTTAAGTTGAAAGCAACGGCTGTCTCTGAATTGAGACCTAACTCTTTGTAATTTGTGACTTTTCCTTTCGAAGCAGTGTAGACAACAAAGTCTGGCTCTCCAAAGTTAGCAAGTTCTTCTTCTGAAGGACGTATGAACATATTCTTTACGAAATGTGCTTGCCATGCAACTTCCATAATGAAACGGATTTTTAAGCGAGTGTTTTCATTTGCTCCAGAAAAAGCATCCATGACATAAAGTCTCTTTCCGCCATTTAACTCGTTGAGAGCTAATTTCTTCAACTCGCCCCAAACTTCTGGAGTGATTGGCTTGTTGTCATTTTTATATTCGCTTGATGTCCACCATACAGTGTCGCGACTTACATCGTCCATGACGAAATATTTGTCTTTAGGAGAACGTCCTGTGTAAATGCCTGTCATTACATTAACAGCACCGAGTTCTGTGTTGACGCCTTTGTCGTAACCTGTCAATGATGGTTCCATTTCTGCTTCATATAATTCTTCATAAGACGGATTATATATGATTTCATTTACGTCTGTTATTCCGTAAGATGTTAAAGATGTTCTGATTTCTTCAATATTTTTAGCCATAATTTTTTATTTTTAGTGACACACAAAGATAATAAATATAAATCTGAAAATGGACAAACTAAATAAAAATATTATTTAATTTTTTGAAAAAAAAGTCGTAAATTTGTACGGGACTTTTTTCTAAAATAGAATGCTTACAAAATTACTTTTTTATCTGATTATTTATCCTTTATCAGTATTACCTTTATTCGTTTTGTATTTAATAGCCTTTCCTTTATATGTAATTTTACGTTATGTGTTATCATATAGGAAAACAATTATTGACAATAATTTGTTGAGGTCATTCCCGAATTTGAATTTTAAGTCAATAAAAAAAATGAGAAATCAGTTCTATTGGCATCTTACACAACTGGGCATTGAGATGGTTAAAATGATTTCTATGTCGAGAAAAAATGTAATGCGACGTTATCGTTGTTCTAATCCAGAACTTGTTAATAAATTTTTTGATGAAGGCAAAAGCGTCATTTTGATGTCAAGCCATTATAATAACTGGGAATGGATGGTTTTAAGCCTCGATATGCAGTTTAAGCATCACGGAATAGGGGTGGGGGCGCATAATACTAATAAGGTATTTGAAAAACTTATAAACAGAGCTAGAACGCGTTATGGTACTGAAGTCGTTTTTCATGATAACGTACGCGAAGTTATGGAATATCATGAAACGAATCATATTCCTGCAGCGTATATGTTGCTCTCTGACCAGAATCCAAGTATTCCAAAACGTTGTTATGTGACAAATTTCCTTAATCAAAAAACGGGATTTCTCAGAGGTTCGGAAGGTTTTGCCAGAAAATATGATTTGCCAGTATTATATTATAAGGTGGTAAAAGAAAAATTGGGACATTATCGCATCGATGTCGAAGTGATATGCGAGTCTCCATCAGAACTGCCAGACGGAGCAATTATGCAACGCTACGCCGAGCTTCTGGAAGATACGATAAAATCAAATCCTCCTTACTGGCTCTGGAGTCACCGTCGATGGAAACATGATTTCAGCGACGCTCCAATGGGAAACCAATGAACAGAACTAAGAACCAAGAACTAAGGCTATTGGCTAAAAAGTTCAATAACCTTAGCTCAAAAGCCTTAGTTTAAAATATCTCTACCAAACATTCGTCCAAATCCTTGCTGATTTGTTCTTCGTCTAAATGTTGTCCGATGAAGACAATCTTCGCCATTCTGTCGCCGTATTTCTCGTCCCAGTCGTTCATGATTGATGGGTCGTTGCGCATCAATTCTTCTAACTCGTCTTGTGGAGCAGTGGCAAACCAAAGTCCGGCTTCTGTCAATTTCTTCTGAACACCAGCTTGTTCAAATAAATATGTCATGTCTGGGTTGTCGCTGAAATAACAGATTCCCTTCGCTCTGATTACATTCTCAGGCCATCTCGAAGTCACAAATCTGTCAAACTTATTCGTGTCGAAAGACTGACGTCTGTAATATACAAATGTGCTGATGCCGTATTCATCGCCGTGACTATGTCCGTGATGGTGGTGATGATGACAAGGACAATTTTCATCGTGACACTCTTCACCATCGTGATGATGATGTTCATGTTCATGTTCATGTTCTTCAATATGACGAATCCATCCTGCAGCAGCAGCTATTTTGTAATATTCGAATTTATGAGTGTTGATGATCTTTTCTAAATCAATGTTGGTGTAGTCGCATTCAATAATCTCAACGCCAGGTTGTAAGTTGTTGATAATTGCTTTAATCTTATTCAAATCCTCACGACTTACTTCTGATGCTTTGTTGAGAAGCACAATGTTGCAGAATTCAATTTGTTGGATGACGAGGTTCGCAATGTCTTCTTCCTCAATTACGTTTTTGTCTAATTTATTTCCGCAGTCAAATTCACTTTTCATTCTCAAAGCATCGACGACAGTTACTATGCAGTCCAATTTTGGAAGTCCGTGGATACTATATTTCTCGTCCATATTAGGAATGGAGGCGATGGTACGAGCGATTGGTTCTGGCTCGCAGATTCCGCTGGCCTCAATGACGATATAATCGAATTTTCCCGACTTCACTATGTCAGATAGCTGTTCCACCAAATCGAATTGAAGTGAACAGCAGATGCAGCCATTTTGTAAAGCGACTAGACTATCGTCTTTCTGGTCAACGACACCGCCTTTCTGGATGAGAGCTGCGTCAATATTTATTTCACCAATATCGTTGACGATAACAGCGAATTTGATGCCTTTTTTATTTGCTAAGATATTGTTTACTAATGTTGTTTTTCCGCTTCCGAGATAACCTGTAAGAAGTAAAATTGGTGTTTCGTTCATAAGTTGATCATTATTTTTTTGAAGATGCAAAATAAACATTTTTTTAGGAATAATGGATTGTCATTATTAAATTTTATCTTTCTTTTTTATTGAAAAATTCTTTTGCTTATTTTTGCAAATGTTATAAAAAACTAGAGATGTCACACTATATACATAAGTTGATAGAAGAAGGGGAACATCAGATGCTTGATTTTAAGTTCGAGATTTCTGATAGTAAGAAAATAGCAAGATCGTTGGTGGCTTTTGCGAACACAGATGGTGGTCGGTTATTAATTGGTGTTAAAGATAATGGTGTCATCTCTGGAATCCGTAGCGAAGAAGAAAAACACATGATACAAGCAGCATCGGAGATGTATTGTAATCCGATTGTCAAATATCAGGCAAAGGAGTGGGTTGTAAATGGTAAGACGGTTCTGGAAATAATAGTGCCACAAAGCAAAAATAAACACAAAGCTCCCGATCATAATAATTTGTATAAGGTGTATATTAGAGTGAAAGATCAGAATATAGTAGCTGATAGCATTTTGTTGAAAATATGGAAAAACCAAAACAATAAGCAGAGTGTTAAAGTGACTTTCACTGAATCAGAGATGTTTCTTTTAAAATATCTGAATGAAAATAAATTCATTACACTGAAAGATTTTGTCAATAATGCAAAAATCAACAAAAAAGAAGCTGAACGTATCTTGGTGAATTTTACAGTTATCAACTTGATAAAAGTAGAAATTACAGACAAAGAAGTGTTTTTTAGCCTGTATGAAGACGATGATGAGTAATTGCTAAAAAAAAACAAACTTTTCCATCCCTATATTAATTAATAAGGTGTATTTTTTTGACGCTGACACTGACTTTGACTATTTCCGTGGAGATTCGTGTTTATCCGTGGAGCCTAAGAAAGATCCGTTGAGATTCGCGGAGAATAAAAAAAGATTCGTGCCGATTCGTGGAGATTGGTGGACGTTATAAAATGTTTCCGGAGGATCCGCGGATGATCTTTTTGTGCGTTCCGGCTGTCGCCGTCGGGCTTTCCGCTGTATCTTTTTCCGCTGCGCTCCGAAAGGATGCCGCTCCAATCCCTAACGCCGGGGTGCTGCGCGAACCATGAGTTCCCTTTATATTAATTAATAAGGTGTAGTTTGGTTATTGGCTGTTGGCTGTTGACTGTTGGCCATTGGCTGTTGACTAGAAACCCTTTTCGTGCCGATTAGTGTAGATTAGTGGATAAAAAGATTCGTGCCGATTAGTGTATATTAGTGGATAAAAAAAGATTCGTGCCGATTTGTGGAGATAGGAAGAGCAAAAGGCTCCTGGATGGCAGTCTGCGTCGTATTCCATCGATAATCCGAATTAAAAAGCATGGGTGTTCCG
>JAFOBJ010000004.1 GCA_017381865.1 Bacteroidales bacterium | reverse complement strand
TCATGGAAGGTGCTAAAAATTAATCTTTGATTTAGCATTTTACTTAAACGAGTTTTTGTTTAATAAGAATAAATTTGTTTCGTCTATATGATGAAGCAAATTTTTCTTTTTTATGCCTTAGTTCTTAGTTCAAGGTTCAATAGCCTTAGTTCTTAGTTTAATTTAAAAACCCCGCCTTTACACGAAAGGCAGGGAAAAACAATATAAAGATTATGAAAAAAATTCGGCGCTTAATTTATATATCAAACGCCGATTGTTTTAAAATATTATAAAAAACTTATTTTTTTCGTTAGGATAAAATCAAATGTTTATTTAAGATTTTTCCATATTTGTTGAAACTCACTTATAGACTCATAGACTTATTGCCTCAAAGACTCCTTTTTTAAAGCACATCGTTTCTTTATATCCTGCAGCTTTCAGAGCTTCTTCTGCTTCCTTGAAGCATAATGTCAGTTCCTCGGCTTTGTGAGAGTCGGAACTGATAACGACAGGAACATTCATCTCTTTCATGATAGGCAAAAGCCATGTCGCAGGATAGAAGTCGGTGCTGCGTTTCTTGTAGATGCCTCGTGTGTTGACTTCCACAATCAACGATTTTTCTTTTATCAATGTCAATGTTTCCATGACCAAGTCGCGATACCATTTCTCGTTTTCGGTGAAATATCTGTCGCGGTTGTGCATCTTAATCTTATCAAAATGACCGACTATGTCGAATTCCTCAGTCTCAATCATTTCATTATATTGATGGAAAAATGCTTTCACACCTTTCTTAATATCGCCATCATAATAATTGAAAAGACCTTCGTCATAAGTCTCGACTTTTGATCCATCTATGAACCATAATTTATTGATGTCGTTACCGACAAGATGAACGGAACCTATCATATAATCCAAACCGAGTTCGTCTTTTGTCTTCTTGAAATCTTTGACGATACCAGGAATGAAATCCATTTCCATCGAGCAATAAATGTCGGTTTGGTCTTTATATTTTTCTTTTAAAGATTTAATTGTCGAGATGTAATTCTGGACGTTATCGTTTTTTATTGCGAAAGTATTTTCAAAAGGAACAGGGGAGTGGTCGGAGAAACCGAGGACTTTCATTCCTTGATTTATCGCTTCTACGACCACTTCTTCCGGAGTCGATTTTCCGTCAGAAAAGATGCTGTGAGTATGTAAGTTGAATTCTTGCATTTTGTTAATGAAAATTATAATACAGCATCAATGACTTTATATACTTTATCGCCGCGACGTACCACGTCTTTCGCTGGTATTGAGCAGAGTTCGCCTTTTTCTGTCGATTCAACGGCTTTCAAGTCGACGCGGATTTCGGAGACTGTATCTTCGTAAACGCCTGTTGTTGGACCGATAATCATGATGTCGTCGCCGACTTTAAGGTCTTGAGTTTCCATTCTGATTTCAGCTACGTTGATTTTTCCGAAGAAATTAGTCACAGTTCCGACGAATATCTTTGTCTTTGTTGCTTGTGAACCATAACGTTGAGTCCATTCACCTGTTTTTCTTCCGAGGTAATATCCGTCCCAGAAGTCGCGGTTGTAAACGCTGCGGAGGCGTTCTGTCCATGCTGCTACTTTTTCTTCTGTGAACTCGCCGTTTTGTATAGCTTTGACAGCTTCGCTATAAACGCCTACTGTCACTTTTGTATATTCTGGAGAACGGCCGCGTCCTTCAATCTTCAAGATTTTAACGCCAGCGTCGAGGACTTTGTCGAGGAATGGCAATGTACATAAGTCTTTAGGCGACATAATGTATTCATTGTCAATATTTAAAGTGATTTCTTTGTCACGGTCTTGTACAGTATATCCGCGGCGGCAAGGTTGCACGCATGCGCCTCTGTTAGCAGAAGTGTTGAAGTTGTCGAGGCTGAGGTAGCATTTGCCAGACACTGCCATACAAAGAGCTCCGTGGCAGAATACCTCGATGCGGATGAGCTCGCCTTTAGGACCTCTGATATTTTGTTCTTCGATTTTTCTTGTGATGGCTTTCACTTGGTCGACAGACACTTCACGAGCTGTAACCATGACATCAGCAAATTGTGAATAATATTTTATCGCTTCTATATTTGTTATATTGCATTGTGTCGACATGTGAACTTCAACGCCGATTTGACGAGCGTATTGAATTACGCTTTGGTCGGAAGCGATGATGGCAGAGATTCCGTTAGCTTTTACAGAATCAACGAGCTGTCTCATTTCATCGAGTTCTTCATCAAAGACAACAGTATTTATTGTTACATAACTTTTTACGTTATTTTCGTTACAGATAGTAGCGATTTTATTGAGGTCGTCGAGGGTGAAGTTTTTTGCAGATTTTGAACGCATGTTAAGACGTCCGATGCCAAAATATACAGAACCTGCGCCTGCTTGAATAGCTGCTGATAAGGCTTCGTAGGAACCTACCGGCGCCATTATTTCGATGTCGTTATAATTATTTTTCAATGTTAATATTTTTTAAAGATATGTTAAAAATTATTTGATTCTTTCTTTAAGGGCAGCAGCTCTTTCTTCGTAGCCTTGTTTTCCGAGAAGAGCGAACATATTCTTCTTGTAAGCTTCAACGCCAGGTTGATCGAAAGGATTGACTTCGAGCATGTAGCCGCTTAATGCGCAACCCATTTCAAAGAAGTAAATCAATTCGCCTATTGTTGTTGCTGAGATTTCTGGAATTTGGATTATAATGTTTGGAACTCCGCCGTCGACGTGAGCGAGTATAGTTGCTGTTTCTGCAGTGTGATTGACTTCAGAAAGACGTTTGCCAGCTATATAATTAAGTTGGTCAAGGTCGTTGTCGGCGAGAGGAATTCTGATTTCTTTGGTTGGTTTTTCAACAGATATGATGGTTTCGAATAAGTTGCGCAAACCGTCTTGAATATATTGACCCATTGAGTGAAGGTCGGTGGTGAAGATGTCGGATGCAGGGAAGATTCCTTTTCCGTCTTTTCCTTCGCTTTCACCGTAAAGTTGTTTCCACCATTCTGCAATATATTGTAAACGAGGTTCGTAGCTGACCAAAATCTCGTTTGTTTTTCCATCGTGATATAAAGCTTGACGTGCCACTGCGTATTGAGCGACGACATTGTTTGCGTTTTGATTTTCTTTGCAATAAGTCTCTACAGCTAAAGCTCCGTTTACAAGTTGCTCAATATCGATGCCAGCGACAGCGATTGGCAATAAGCCAACAGGAGTGAGGACAGAGTAGCGGCCGCCAACATTGTCAGGCACGATATAGGTTTTGTAGCCTTCTTCGTTTGCTAAAGTCTTGAGTGCGCCTCTTTCTTTGTCGGTGATGGCAACGATACGAGTTTTTGCTTCTTCTTTACCGTATTTGTTTTCAAGGTGATTTTTAAGGATACGGAAAGCTACAGCAGGCTCCGTTGTTGTTCCAGATTTGGAAATAACCGCCATAGAATAGTCTTTTGCATCAAGAAGTTCTAAAAGCTCAACCAAATATTCTTCGCTCATATTGTGACCAGCATAGACTATTTGCGTATTACCTACCTTATTAATTAGTGCGCCGAATTGATGAGATAAAGCTTCAATTATGGCTCTTGCACCAAGATAAGAGCCACCGATTCCTACAACTACAAATATTTCAGATTTCTTTCTTAATATTTCAGCTTGATTCTTAATGTCTTGGAGAAATTCTTTTGTCATTTCAGAAGGAAGGCTTGTCCATCCTAGGAAATCGTTGCCTGCGCCAGATTTGTTATATATAGTATTAAAGGTGTTCTCGATTTTGTTATTAAAATTAAGAAGTTGATCATCAGTGATGAAACCTTTAATATGTTTCAAGTTGGTATTAATGTGTATCATAATAATATATTTTTATGTTGCGAAGTTACAACATATTTTAATAAAAATGTATTGAAGTAATAAAAAAAAAGAGACCACCCTTGAGCAAGGATGGCCTCGAGAACCAAAAACCAAAATTTATGAAACCTTACGAACAATGTAAGGGATTTACATCATTCGCACTGCAAAGATACACTTTTTTTCTCAATTCTAAATAAAAATTAACTAAAAATGCAAAAAAAATAAGAAATTATACCGAAAAATATTAAATAAAGTAAAATTTTTGTCTTTTTATATTGGAGATGAGAATTTTACATTCTATATTTGTAAAGAAAAAGCGATTAAGTGGTAAAATTTTTAGAGAATAGTTAGTGAAATTAAGTATTATTTATTGTTGATATTGTGTTGAATGGAAAAGACTGTAAAAATTTTATTAGTAGAGGACGATAAGAATCTAGGATTTATTCTGAAGTCCTATTTGGTTGTAAAGGGTTATCCAACAGTGTTGTCACTTGATGGCTCTGATGCATTGAATCGTTTTGAAAACGAAGCCTTTGATTTTGTAATTCTGGATACGGTATTGCCGAGCCTTGATGGTTATACGTTAGCTGCAAGAATAAAGCAATACGACAAGGAGGTCCCGATAGTTTTTATTAGTTCGAAAACATCGAGGATGGATGTGTCAAAAGGATTTGAAGTCGGTGCTGATGATTTCATTACGAAGCCTTTTAGTATTGATGAATTGTTTGAACGAGTTAATGCTGTTTGTAAGAGAACTGTTTTGAAGACAAAGAACAAGCATGTCTATCAGTTGGCTTCATACACTTTCGATGGTATTAGACACGTTTTGATAAGAAATGGTGTCGAGAAGAAGCTTACAAATAGGGAATTAGATTTGCTATTCCTATTTTGTGAGTACAAAAATCGTATCGTTGAAAGGTCGATGGCTCTGCAAAGAATATGGCACGAAGAAAACTACTTCAATGCTAGGAATATGGATGTTTATATAGCTAAAATTAGGAAGTTATTTAAAGAAGATCCTAATGTTGAGCTGGAAAACATTCATGGTGTGGGTTATAGACTTGTCGTTAAAGAATAGAGTTTATTCTTCAATGACGCGTTGTCGGTAAGAGGAGTAAGGAAAACGTGAGCCTATTTGGGTTTCCCAATAAGTGATGTTGACAGATGCTGGTGGTATAGGATTTGTCTTGTCGTTTATGATTTTCCAGAAATGATCGGAATTAGGACCTTTGTTGGTGTTTGTTAAAACAATAATGGTTTTATCATTGACATCATCTCTGATAAAGAATGAACGATAGGCTTTCCACCATCCGTAGTGAAAGTAACATCCTGGATGTTTGCTTGGTATTCTCCATCCGAAACCGTAATTGTCTTTACGTTTTCTGCTCTTCGGACTGCCTGGTTTGAACGCCTCGTCTTGAATAGAGTCGGGGAGTAATAAACCATAGTCTACTGCGGTCATGAACTTGAACATGTCTTCAGTATTGGAAATCATCATTTTGTCGCCTTTTACTCCGTTGAGATATTCATTAGGAGCTTGCATCGGACGGCGTCTGTCCATGTAATATCCTTGTACTATATCTTCAATGTATTGTGATACATTGCTGTTAGGGTCCATTTCATAGATGTATGAGTCGTTCATGCCGATAGGCTCGAAAATCTTGACTTTCATATAATCTGCGAATGACATAGATGATGTTCTTTCTATAATAGATGCTAGCAAGGCATAGTTGACATTACTATAATTAAAACCGCCATCAGGCTTGAAGTAAGGATCTGGTTTGTGCGTAGCATAATATTTAATCATGTCTTCATTCAAAAAAGGTTTCTTTCTGTCTGGCCATTTGGTATCGGCAAGGCTTTCGTATCTTGACAAGCCAGAACGATGATGTAATAAAAGACGTGTGGTAATACCTTCATATGGAAATTCAGGAATGTATTCCCGGATGTCTGTATCGTAATCTATTTTGCCTTCATTCTTTAAAATCATAATGGCTTCAGCAGTGAACATCTTTGATACAGAACTTAATTGGAATCTGTCTTCAACTTGGAGGCTATCGCGTCTTTTTCTTAAATCGCGAAAACCCCATGCTTTGTTGTATATAATCCTGCCTTGTTCAGCATATAAAACAGTGCCATTAAAGCCTACTTTCTTTCGTAAATTACTCATGACTTTATCGACGCTAGCTGCCTTTTTCTTGATTATTTCATTGTCGAGATTTATGAAAATACTATCGACATTTATGACAGGCAATGCCTTAACTATTTCAGGTTCTATTATTTCGTTATCTTTGTCGGAACATGAAACAAAGCATAAAATTGTAATGCAAATTAAAAATAAGTAATATAATTTCTTTGTCATCTAATCAGATTTGAAATGAACAGCAAATATAATGAAATTCTTCCTTTTATATAAAAAAACTTATTGACTTATTGTCTTATAGGCATATGGACTTTTTTCATATCTTTGCAACTAATTCATTTAATAATAATTAATCGACAATTTTATGTCTCAATTTCAAGATTACAATTTGAACCCGGCTATACTGAGGGCTATTGACGAGCTGGGTTTTAAAGAACCTATGCCAATCCAACAAGAAACATTGCCTGTTTTGTTGTCGCAAAGAACTGATATGGTTGGCCTCGCCCAAACAGGTACCGGTAAAACAGCGGCGTTCGGATTGCCTTTGCTTAATAATATCGACGCGTCGCAACGTTGCGTCCAAGCTTTGGTGCTTTGCCCGACTCGCGAACTCTGTGTTCAAATTACGAAAGACCTCAAGAATTTCTCTAAATATATTCCTGAAATTCTCGTGGTGCCAGTCTATGGCGGAGCAAGTATTGAAGTTCAGTTTAAAGAACTTGCTAAAAAACCTCAAATCATAGTTGCGACACCTGGTCGTCTTGAAGATATGATTCGTCGTAATAAAATAGATTTCTCTAATGTGAGAACTATCGTCCTCGACGAAGCTGACGAAATGCTCGATATGGGTTTCCAAGAAGACGTCGACGCAATCCTTGAATATATGCCTGCTGAGAAAAACATTCATCTTTTCTCTGCAACAATGCCTGTCGAAGTCGAGAAAATCCTCAATCATTATATGACTGACCCAGTTAGAATCTCTATCGGTCAGAAGAATTCTGGAACTGCTAACGTTCGTCATATCCATTATCTTATCCGTGCCAACGATCGCTATCTCGCATTGAAACGCTTCATCGACTATACTCCTTCTATTTATGGTATAGTCTTCTGTAGAACAAAACTTGAGACACAGGAAGTTGCTGATAATCTTATCCATGATGGATATAACGCCGCTTCACTTCACGGCGATCTCTCACAAGCTCAACGCGATTTGGTCATGAATCACTTCCGTCAACGTTACCTTCAAATTTTGGTTGCAACCGACGTGGCAGCTCGTGGTATCGACGTCAGTGACCTTACTCATATTATTAATTATAACCTTCCTGATGAAACCGCTGTTTATATTCATCGTAGCGGCCGTACAGGACGCGCCGATAAAACTGGCGTCTGCTTGAGCCTTATCCACTCTCGCGAAAAACATAAAATAAAAGCTATCGAGAAACAACTTGGTCAGACTATCGAAAGAGCGATGGTGCCTTCTGCAAAACAAGTGTGCGAAAAGCAGCTCTTTAATCATATCGACCGCCTCGAAAAAGTCGATATCATGCGCGAAGACATCGCCGATTATCTTCCAATAGTTTTTAGAAAATTGGGTTGGCTTACTCCAGAAGAACTCATTACAAGAGTGGTGGCACTTAACTTTAATCGCTTCCTCGATTATTATAAAGACGCTAAAGACCTTAACTTCGACGATTCTAAACCTGAGAAAAAAGAGAAAAAAGCTAAAGGCGAAAAGAAAGATTACGACGACAGCGGCTTGCAACGTATATTCTTTGGTAAAGGTAAAAAAGATAAAATCAAACCTAATAATATCATCGGTAAAATCAATGATGTTACTGGAACAAAAGACATCCGTATCGGTAGAATTGACATGATGGAAAACTTCTCTTTCGTCGATGTCGACCAAGACCAAGCACAATTTATCGTCGATTGTTTCGCTGATGAAAGAAAGAACAGAGAAGGAATCCGTGTTGAAATAACAACATCTGAGCCTAAGCCGAAAAAGAAAAAAGAAAAGAAACAATTCGACGACGACAGACCAGAACGCAAGAACCGTGATGTGTTTGGCGACAGAAGCTATAAACTCGAAGGCAAGAGAGAATCAAGAAAGGAATCAAGAAGAGATTCTAAAAAAGACTCTAGAAAAGATTCAAGAAAAGATAGAAAAGATTCTGGCCGCAGAGGAAGAAACAGAAGCAGATAAAATCTATTTGCAGTCAAGGGCACTACAATTATGTAGTGCTCTTTTTTTGTTGGTAGACGTCACCCTATGGCGTTTTGACGGGTTCCTGGAATTGACGGATTCTTGGATTTCTGGAATTCTGCTTGGTTTTAATCGCCGCCAATGCGTTAGGGATTGGAGCGGCATCCTTTTGGAGCGCAGCGGAAAAAGATATAGCGGAAAGCCCGACGGCTTTGCCGGAACGCCATAATTTAATTCATAATGCATAATTTGGAGAGGGAGATAAGTTATATTATGGAATTTCAAAAACATTTTTTCATTACTTTTGTAATTATAAAAACAAATCACGAACACAATGGAAATAATAAACTCAGTATCTCAGCAACTTAGCAACTCAGTAACTCAAATGGTTTCACGACAAAGAGATTTCTTTTTGACAAACGAAACAAAATCAATCGACTTTCGTCTGAAGCAACTGAAGAAATTGAAACAAGCCGTCGAGAAATATTCAGATGACATTTATGATGCTTTGTGGAGAGATTTGCATAAATGCAAGGAAGAAGCTTTCTTAACAGAAATTAACATTGTGTTAAATGAAATTAACAATCATATAAAGAATCTTAAGAAATGGGCGAGACCTGAAAATGTGAAAACGCCTTTGTATCTTATGCCGTCGAAAAGTTTTGTGAAGTACGAACCTTACGGCGTAGCTTTGATAATCTCGCCTTGGAACTATCCGTTTCAACTTATGTTTGCGCCTCTGGTCGGAGCTATTTCTTCAGGTTGTTGCGCTGTGATGAAACCGTCGCCTTATTCCCAATATACTTCGGAGGTGATGCAGAAGATAATTGACGAGACTTTCGATAAAGAATATATCACGATGATACAAGGTCATAGAGATGTGAATCAGGCATTGCTGGCGCAGAAATTTGACTTTATATTTTATACCGGTAGCCCGGATATGGGCAGAGTCGTGATGGAAGCAGCGTCGAAAAATCTCACGCCCGTTGTCCTCGAACTTGGCGGTAAGAGTCCGTGCATTGTCGATAAAGATTGTAACATCGACTTCGCGGCGAGAAGAATAGTCTGGGGAAAAACGATAAACGCCGGTCAGACCTGCGTCGCTCCTGATTATCTGATGGTGCATCGTGATGTTAAAGAAGAATTGTTGCAAAAGATGATTTATTATGTGAAGAAATTTTACGGCGAAGACCAACAGCAGTCGCATTGTTATTGCAGAATCATCAGCGACAAGGCATATCAACGATTGACATCATATCTCGATGAAGGAAAAATCCTCTATGGCGGAAACTGCGATGCGGAAGAAAGATATATTCAATTTACGCTTCTGGATTTAGGACAGCTGTCAATAGACAACAGTCAACAGACTTCGGCTGTGATGACTACGGAAATCTTTGGGCCGATACTTCCTGTCGTAGAATTTGACTATATTAATAAGGTGTCGGATTTTATTGCCCAACGTCCTAAGCCTCTGGCTTTATATTATTTCGGAAATGATGAAGCTGCGATGGATGTCTTGAACAGAACGACATCTGGCGGTGTATGTATCAACGACACTATTTTGCATGTCGCCAACGAGCATTTGCCATTTGGCGGAGTAGGGGAGAGCGGCATGGGAAAATACCACTCTCACGAAAGCTTCTTGGCGTTTAGCAACAAACGAGCTGTCTTGAAATCATCAAATAGAATTGACTTCGTGATGAAATATCCTCCATATGACAAGATGGATTGGATAAAGAAACTGATGTAAATCTATGTTGACCGTTGACTTTTGACTTTTGACGCTGACACTGACTTTGACAATTTCCGTGCAGATTCGTGTTTATCCGTGGATAACATAAAAGATTAGTGTTAATCCGTGGAGGCTAAAAAATCTCCGTGGAGATACATGAGATCCGAGGAGACTAAGAAATATCC
>JAFOBJ010000047.1 GCA_017381865.1 Bacteroidales bacterium | reverse complement strand
TCCGGAACTTCAATATTAGAATATATTGGTAAATATTTTAAATTTAGGATAGAAAAAAAGACAGGTAATTTGGGCTGTTTTGTATGCCCATTACCTGTCTTTTTTTCGCTCAACTGCCAACCATTTTTGGCAACATTACCGATTTTTTTTGAATTTCTGAGATTTTGAACTTTTGAGTTTTAAAAAAGGTTATTTTTGCAAATAAGATTGGGATGTTAATTGTAAATTGTAAATTGATCAATATGCTTAAAAGAATTGCCCTTATATCATTGGTTTTATTATCAATGACTTCTTGTGATAACAAACAAAACTCTAAGCCTGCGGCGCAGCCTGCTCCTCAGGTGAAGCAAGTCGTGATTCCAAATTTCAATGCGGATTCGGCTTATAATTATGTTAAAAAACAATTAGACTTCGGACCTCGTGTTCCTGGCAGTGCTGCTCATAAACAATGCGCCGAGTGGTTCGTGGATTTCTTCAGCGACAAAGCCGATACCGTCTACGTCCAGGACTTCAGGACGCGTCTCTATGACGGCAGAGGCATCGACGGCAAAAACATCATCGCTGCCTTCAACCCAGAGGCGAAGAAAAGAATACTGCTCGCAGCTCACTGGGACTCGCGTCCTTTCGCCGACCACGACCCTGATGAGAAAAACTGGAACACGCCTATCGACGGCGCTAACGACGGAGCAAGCGGCGTAGGCGTGCTCATGGAAATAGCTAGAATATTGAAAAACAATCCTTTAAACCTCGGCGTCGACATCATTCTCTTCGACCTCGAAGACTACGGAGCTCCTTATTTCCTCAACCTCATGACTAACGACGACTGGGCTCTCGGCTCACAATATTGGGCAAAAAATCCGCACATATATAACTACCGCGCTTACTTCGGAATACTCCTCGACATGGTCGGCGCACCTAACCCTAAGTTCCCTAAAGAATATTATTCACAACAATTCGCTCCTGCGCTGAGCAACGACATCTGGAAAGTGGCACGCGAACTCGGCTATGACGAATATTTCACTAACGAATTAGGCCATCCTATCAACGACGACCATATTTATGTAAACGCTATCGCCAGAATCCCGATGATTGACATCATACATCTGGAAAACAACAGCGAGAGCTCGTTCTATCCTTATTGGCATACTGTGAAAGACAATCTCGAACAAATCGACCCTAAGACATTAGGAATGGTCGGCGATGTGGTTGTCAATGTGTTATATAGAAATTAAGAGTTATGATTTCGCCGAAGTTGTTATCGAAAGGTTCTAAAGTCGCTATCGTGGCGACGGCGCGCTTCGTCACCGAAAATGACATAGAATCCGCTGTGCGCCGTCTGGAGGCGATGGGGTTTATCCCGGTTTACGACGACAGACTCTTCGCTGCCTGTGACCAGTTCGCAGGCGATGATGACAGCCGTGCCGCCACACTGCAGTCGTATCTCGACGACCCGGAGATAGACGCGATTCTATGCGCGAGAGGCGGCTATGGAACAGTGCGCATCATCGATAAACTCAACTTCGACAGATTCCTTCTCAACCCGAAATGGATAATAGGTTACAGCGACGTGACCGTGCTTCACGCTAAACTGCAGAGCATCAACTGCGAAAGCATCCACGCTACGATGCCTATCAACTTCAACGATAATACCGAAGCTTCTCTTAATTCTCTTTATGAAACCTTGACAAAAGGAAACATTTCTTACGAAATAGAAAATCATCCTTTAAACATAAAAGGCGAAGCTGAAGCAGAACTCGTCGGCGGTAATATCTCCGTGTTATATAGTCTGTTAGCTTCTTCATCATTCCACAATACCGACGGAAAAATATTATTCCTAGAAGACCTCGACGAATATCTTTATCATATCGATAGAATGATGATGGCATTGAAACGCGCAGGTAAATTTGACAACATCAAAGGTCTCATCGTAGGCGGCTTGACAAAGATGCACGACAATGCAATTCCATTTGGAAAGACCGCTGAGCAGATAATTTTCGAATATGTCAAAGATAAAAATATTCCAGTCTGCTTCAATTTCCCAGCAGGACATATCGACGATAACAGAGCTTTAGTTTTCGGAAAAACAACGAAACTCGAAGTATCAGCTGTCAGATGTAAGTTGTCAGCAGTTGAAAGTTGAAAAACTAGAGCGTGGAACCCAGCCTGTCGAAGACAAAGTTCTTAGCTCTTAGCCCTTGGTTCTTAGTTTAATAATATATATAGTCGATTTTGTAAAACAAATCGATTTTTTTTGTATATTTGCGCGATTTTAAAAAACATGTTTTTATGAAGAGATTTTTACTACTTGTATTATTGAGCTTTTGCTTGATTAATCTAGCTTTTGCACAACAGATGGCTGTTATAGATCCAGAGTTGTACACACTCATGAATAGCAAGAGCGGTGGAAAAATTAACGTCAATATTATCTTGAAAGAAAAGATTGACGCAAACCAATTTAATGTAAGAAAGTCTTTCGGCAGCAGAGATGCTCAAAGAACTTACATTATGGAAAAGCTGAAAGCTCAGACAGAAAAGAGCCAAGCTGACCTTTTGAAAACCTTAAAAGCAAACGAAAGAAGTGTTCAGGTTACAGACATCAAATGTCACTGGATTACAAACATGATTAACTGTAACGCTACACCAGACGCTATCCTCAAAATAGCAGAACACCCTGACGTAGAGGCTGTTTTCTATAACAAATTGCAAAAACTTATCCTTGATACAAAGGTAGAGAATACAGTTCAAACCAGAGCTACTAATGCAACAAACGTCACTCAAGTAAATGCTCCTCAAGTATGGAACTTGGGCATTACTGGTAAGGGCGTTGTCGTAGCAGTTATCGACTCTGGCGTTAATACAAGCCACGAGGACTTGAAAGACCATTTATGGAATGATGGTAATGGCCATTATGGATATAATACATATAGTGGCAATTATGATGTTACAGATGATTTCGGACATGGTACACACTGTGCTGGTACAGTCTGTGGTGATGGTACTTCAGGAACAGCAACAGGTATAGCCCCAGAGGCTACATTGATGTGTATCAAAGCTATGGGTAGCGATGGAAATGGTACTGTTGACTCTATGATTGAAGCTGTTGAATATGCTGTAGATAATGGCGCAGATGTTATAAGTATGTCTGTAGGTATATCTGGCCCAGATGATTATAGCAGTGCAGTGTTCAGAAATTTATTTGAAAATACATTGGGAAGTAATGTCGTCGTGACGGCAGCTGCAGGTAATGATGGAAATAGTTTGTCAACATATCCTACACCAAAAAATATCAATACTCCAGGTAACTGCCCTCCACCATGGATTCACCCTGACCAAGAAGCCAATGCTGGCGATAAGACTAGTGTTATCTGCGTTGGTGCACTTGATGAAGAAGCTACTGGTAAAAGACCAGGTTCTTCAGTGGGCCCTGTAACATGGCAAAGTACAAGTTGGGCAGACTACAGATTAGGAAAAGTTTACACTAATAAAGAAACTTTACAGTATGACAATGGTACATATTTAAAGAATTATCACATGTCCACAGCTGATAATTTTGCTGTTTTGTTTACTCCTCAAATGTTATCAGGACTTGATGGAGGAATATTGTCATCAGTGTCTATCTATGCAGCTGTTGAAGACGGAGGAACTGTTTTTGTTCGTCAGGGAGGAAATACACCATCTGAAGGAACCGCTTTAGCCCAAAAGGTTTATAATTATGGAGCATCTGGCTCTATGTATGATATTGTTTTTGAAAGTGATATACCAATTGATGTAAATCAAAATCTTTGGATTGTATTTACTCCAATGTCTTCTGCTAATCCAATTCCTGTTGCAACAAATACAGATAGTCCTAATGCTTGTTGGTTGTATAAAAGTGGTTGGTCAAATTCTCTTATCAGTGAAGCTATAATGGTGCGTGCCAATATATCAACAGGTGCGGTAGATGAAGAATATATCGGTCTTATCCGTCCAGACGTTGTAGCTCCAGGTAGTAAGATTGTATCAGCTTCACATACAGATAATTCTGGTTTTTCAACACAGAGTGGTACTTCAATGGCAACTCCTTGTGTTGCAGGTACTATAGCTCTTCTCCTTGAAGCTAATCCAAAGCTTTCTCCAGCTGATATATGTAGAGTGTTGGAAACAACAGCAGTGAAGGTGGAAGGTGCAACAGCAAAGAACAATAGAACAGGTTCTGGTAGAATTGATGCATATAACGCAGTTCTCGCAGTAGCTACAAATTTGCCACTCTCAGCTCCAACGCTTACAGCAACAGCTAAAAGCTCATCAAGAATTGACTTATCATGGACAGTAGCTCCAGGCGCAGATTCTTATACCATCTATAGAAATGGAGATGAAATAGCAGACGGTATTATAACCACTTCATATTCAGATACAGACTTAGATCCAGAAACAGAATATAGCTATGAAATTAAAGCTATCAGAGGTTCTGAATCAGTAAAATCAAGTGCAGTTTCTGCAACAACAAAGGCAGAAAGCGCAGCTTACAGAATTAGAGTAAGCACATCAACACATTTACATTATGGCAAATATCTCAATATAAGTTCAAATGAATTGCCTGCTAATAGTGATAATAATACTAATGTAAATGTAAGCGCTTACGCAGAATCTAACAATCAGTTGTTTACATTGGAAGATGCAGGTAATGGAAAATATTACCTCTGTGGCGCAGATGGTTATTACATCAAATGCGGTACAAGTAATCTCGGCAAAGAATGGAACGTTTATGCATACAGCACTACAGAAAAAACACCTATTTTATTCGATTACGTTGACGGTAGTAATTTCTACTTGAGAGATTCCGATAAGACGGGTGACAATTACTTCAAAGTTGAAAATGGTAAAATTTTCTGTAATGCACCAAGCAGCAATACAGATGTCGTTACTTGGACATTAGAACCAGTAGGTCCTCCAGCAGCTCCAACAGGTCTCGTTGCTACAGCAAAAGGCGAAACATCAATAGGTTTGACATGGAACGCCGTTATGGGCGCAACAAGCTACAATGTTTACAGAAACGATAGCGAGATAGCTACAGGATTGACAGCACCTTCATACACAGACAATAATGGTTTGACAGCAGAAACAAATTATTGCTATACTGTTACAGCAGTCAATAACCAAGGCGTATCTGCAAAATCAACACAAGCTTGCGCAAAAACATTGGCAGCAGGAAGTGTAGTGGAACAAGTTGTTTCAATTGGTGGTGATGTGAATAGTAATAAAACTTCTGGTGGTTTGCCAATTAACTCATACTATTGCTATACATTCTCACAACAGATTTATACACAGTCTGAAATAGGAACAGGCGCTGGTACTATTACAAAGCTCGCATTTAAAAAACAAACCGATAGTAATACAAATCGTAAGATTAAGGTTTACATGCAGAATACTTCAAAAGCAAGCTTTGCAAATAATAAAGATTGGGTGTCAATGTCAGAAGATGCAGACAAAGTATTTGACGAAGAAGTTAACCTCAGTGGTGCAAATAATGATTTAGAATTAACATTAAATACACCATTCTCATATACTGGCGAAAATCTCTTGATAAGTGTTTGTGATTATACGGGAACAGCACCTTCTCAAACGTATTTTTACACATATTCTACTTCTGAAGCAAGAGCAATATTTGTGAGAAGCGACGGTACTTCTTATGACCCATCGAATATGAGCAGTATTCAAGGAAATTTATCTGATGTTAACAACATTATCGACATTACCATTGAAACTGTATTATCTTCAGATGTTCCAAGCTCTCCTGAAAACCTCGTTGCTACAGCACAAGGTACAACATCAATAGGTTTGACATGGAACGCAGTTGTGGGCGCAACAAGCTATAATGTTTACAGAGACTATGAACTGATAGCTTCAGGTATTACTGCAAAATCTTATACAGATAATAATTTAGCTCCATCAACAGAATATGTCTATACAGTTAAAGCTGTAAATTCTATAGGCGTGTCAGCTGCATCAAATGAAGCACGCGCAACAACAGAATCTGATAATACAGGCGGCGGTGGCAGCGGTAGTGATGTATGTACTATTGTTATTGAAATGATAGACTCTTTTGGTGATGGCTGGAATGGCGATTGTTTATCATATTCGTTGAATGGTTCTGAAGAGGAAGTTTTGGAATTTACATCTGGATCTAGCAAAATATATACTTTGGAAGTGGCTAAAGGTACTATACTTGTTATAAATTATTATGGATCAAATTCGTATGCGGAAAATTCCTTGACGATAAAATATCAAGATGGTGATGTAATATATACTTCAACTTCTCCGGATGCCGGCACAATCGTAAATACCACTGTAAATTGTGAAAGTGGTTCTTCAACTCCAGAGCTTCCAGATGGTCCAACAAACCTCGCTGCTACAGCTCAAAGCTCAACATCAATCAGCTTGACATGGGATGCTGTTGATGGCGCAGAAAGTTACAACGTTTACAGAGCTTCGACACAAATCGCCACAGAATTAACAGCAGTATCTTACACAGACGAAGAATTAACTCCATCAACAACTTATTGCTATACAGTAAAAGCTGTTAAAGGCGGCGTTGAGTCACTTGCATCAAATAAAGTATGTATTGAAACAGACGCAGATTCAGACCCAGAAACTCCATCAGCACCAGACGCTCCTCAAAACCTTGCTGCAACAGCACAAGGTTCAACATCAATCGCTTTGACATGGAACGCTGTTGATGGCGCAATAAGCTATAATATTTACGATGCTGAAGGTAATTTAGTCGCTTCAACAGAAAACAATACTTACACAATTACAGAATTAACTCCAGCAACAAATTATTGCTATACAGTTAAAGCTGTCAATGCAAATGACGAATCAGAAGCATCAGAACCAGCTTGCGCAACAACAGAAGCTGATAATACAGGCGGCGATGACCTTAACGGTGAAGAACATCTTGTTGTAATTGGTGATACACAATATTCTCTTAATGAACTTCCAATTACTACATATTACAACTACGGTTATTCACAACAGATTTATACAAAAGACGAAATAGGTATCAATTCTGGTACTATTACAAAAATTGCATTCAAACAATCAAATGATGCTATATACACTCGCAGTAATGTTGTTGTCTATATGCAAAATACAACAAAAGCAAGTTATTCAAGTGGATCTGATTGGGTTAATGTAACAGATGATACAAAGGTTTTTGAAGGTAGTCTTACTACTCCAGGTACAAATGGAAATCTTGAAATAACATTAGATACACCATTAAAATATACTGGTGAAAATCTTTTGATAAGTATTTGTGATGAATCAGGAGTATATAATTCAAAATCTTACTTCTATATATATGAAACTGTTGGTAATAGATCAATATATACAGTTAATGATGATGCGCCTTATACATCATTAAATATGAATGGTTCTGTTTCAGGAAGTAGGGATGGTTATAACAACTACATTGAAATTACCATTATGACAGCTGGTTCTTCAACTCCAGAAGCTCCAAGCGCTCCTCAAAACCTCGTTGCTACAACTCAAAGCTCAACATCAATCAGCTTGACATGGGACGAAGTTGATGGCGCAGAAAGTTATAACATTTATAGAGATTCAGAATTACTCATTACAGGCATTGCTGAAAATTCTTTTATAGACGAAGTATTAACTCCATCAACAACTTATTGCTATACAGTTAAGGCTGTTAAAGGTGGCGTTGAATCAGCAGCATCAGAACAAAAATGCGCAACAACAGAAGCTGATAATACTCCAGACGCTCCAGACGCTCCTCAAAACCTTGCTGCAACAGCTCAAAGCTCATCATCAATCAGATTGACATGGAACGCAGTTGATGGCGCAGAAAGCTATAACGTTTATATTGGTAATTACAAATTAACTTCAGGATTGACAACACCATCTTATACAGTTACTGACTTAGCATCAGCAGAAGAATTCTGTTTCACAGTCAAGGCTGTTAGAGAAGACGTTGAGTCAGCTCCATCAAATGAATCATGCGCAACAACACAAGCTGAAGCTCCAAATGTTCCAAATGCTCCAACAAACCTCGTTGCTACAGCTCAAAGCTCATCATCAATCTCTTTGACATGGAGCACAGTCGCTGGCGCAGAAAGCTATAAAGTGTTCAGAAATTCTGTCGAAGTAAAAGCAGGTATCACAGGAATATCTTATGTAGATACAGGTTTAAATCCAAATACAACATATTCTTATACTGTTAAAGCTGTCAATGCAACAGGCGACTCAGAAGCTTCATCATCAGCAAGCGCAACAACATTTGCAGAAAGCGTAGCAATTGAAGGTCAATATAGAATTAAGGTAAGTTCATCATCACATAGCATGTATGGAAAATATCTCCATATAAATTCATACAACTTGCCTAGTGACAACACAACTACTTTGATAGTAAGTGATAAGGAAGTGTCAAATGCACAGATATTTACAATCGAGAGTGCAGGTAATGAAAATTATTATCTCCGTGGAGCAGACGGCAATTATATCAAGTGTGGTGACGCTTTAATTAATGGTGGTAGAAACTGGCTTGTTTACGCATATAGCACTACAGAAAAGACACCTATTCGTTTTGAATATGCTGATGAAGATAACTTCTATATCAGAGACTACGATAAGGTTACAGGTACAAATCAAAATGCTAAGCCAACAGAAAGCTACTTCAAAGTTGAAAATGGCAAAATTTACTGTAATTCACTAAAGAGTGCCAGCGATGTTGTAACTTGGGTTTTGGAACCAGTAGGCTCATCATCAGAAGCACCAAGTGCTCCAACAAACCTCGTTGCTACAGCTCAAAGTTCAACATCAATCAGCTTGACATGGGACCCAGTCGACGGCGCAGATAGCTATAATGTTTACAGAGATTCTGACCTGATTGGTAATGTTACAACAACGGCTTACACAGACGAAGACTTGAATTCAGGTGAAAATTATTGCTATACAGTTAAAGCTGTAAATAATTATGGCGTGTCAGAAGCATCAAATGAATCATGCGCAACAACAAAAACATCTGGTAGCGAAAATCCAGAAGCATGTACAATAATCTTCACTTTGAATGATAGCTATGGCGATGGTTGGAATGGAAATAAATTACAAATCACATACGGCAGTACAACAGAAGAATTAACATTGTCAACAGGTAAAACTGAAACTTTCGAAAAAGAAATTCCACAAGGTTCACAACTTACAGTGAAATTTATTGGTACTAATTTTATTAGTGAAAACTCATTCACTATTACATACGAAGACGGTACAGAAATTCTTAGTGTTGCACAAGGTGATTGTGTAAATAATAAAAATTACGGAACATCTAATATAGATTGTGCAGTAGAGCCAGAACCAGAGCCAGAGCCAGAACCAGAGCCAGAAGCTCCAGGTGCTCCATCAGGTCTCAATGCTATAGCACAAAGCACTACATCAGTCAAATTGACATGGAATTCTGTAGATGGCGCAGTCGCATATAACGTTTACAGAGATTCAGGACCAGTTGCTACAGTAACAGAACCATCGTATTTAGACGGAGTATTGAATCCATCAATAGAATATTACTATAATGTTACAGCTGTTAGTGAAGCAGGATTGGAATCTGTTTTCTCAGAGACAGTATACGTTACAACACCAGCAGACGATGTGGAAAAATTCGATGGCGTAGTTTCAATCGGAGGTACAAGCAATAGTAGCACATATCTTCCATTTGAAACATATTATACAGACAGTTACTCACAACAGATTTATACCAAAGCAGAATTAGATCCAAGCGGAACAGCAACAGGTAGCAAAATCACTAAGATTGCATTTAAACAAAAAACAGCTACAACTACAACTCGTAAGATAACAGTTTATATGCAGAACACAACTACATCTACAATTGGATCAGATAAAGCTTGGGTTAATGTAACAGAGAATACAAAAGTTTTTGATGGTGAAGTCACACTTTCTGGTGCAAATACAGATCTTGAAATAACATTGACAACACCTCTTGAATACACAGGCAACAATATCTTGATTTCTGTTTTGGATTACACAGGTTCAGCTACTAGCAATACAGAATTCTATAGTTATGGTGTATATAACAGATCAATCAGAATCCACAATTGGGGAATGTCTTTTGACCCATCAAGCATGTCTTCAAAATCTGGAACCAGAGATGGTTTGAACAGTTCTATCGACATTACATTTGAAGCTCCAGCAGATTATGAAACTGTTTATGATGGCACTGGTAATTGGAGTGAAGGCAATAACTGGGATGCAGGTCAGGTTCCAGGAACAGACACTAAAGTCGCAGTTAGCGGTGCTGTGATTATCAACAGCAGCATTACAGTCGGTAAGATTACAATTCTTGAAGGCGGTTCTGTGACAGTCAAATCAGGTGTAACACTCACAGCTACAAACGGTATTGTTAATAAAGACGCAAGCGCATTCATAATTGAAGACGGCGCACAAGTTAAACAAACTAAGAGCGGCGTGAAGGCAACATTCAATATGAATATCATCAATCCAAGTTCATGGGAGACAGAAAACACTGAAGGATGGCAATTCATCTCTTCTCCTTTCGCCAATGCGGAAGTTTCAAACTTCGTGACACCAGAAGATGGCGACTTTGCTCTCTTTAAATATGATGGAACAAAAGAATATCAATGGGTTAACTATAAAGCACATAGCATTGATTTCGAAACGAAATTCCAAAAAGGCCGCGGTTATCTCGCTTCTTATGAAACAAAGACAAACGTTGAACTTGATGGCGATTTGAATAATGAGACAAGCTTCACATTCTCAGGATTTAATGAATATGACGACTACAATTATTACGCTAACTTCTATTTGTTCGGCAATCCATTCTCTTTCAATATGAGCTGGGATAATATCGTAACAACAGACTTAGCTGAAAATGGTTACGCAGTAGTTACAGCAGACGGTTCTTACGGATATAAATTAGACGGCGAAATTGCAGTCGGTGACGGTTTCTTCGTAAAAGTCATAGGCGAAAATCCTTCATTGTCTTATGGTCCACAAAGAAGCAGAAGAGCTGATAAACATTACATCAACCTCGTGGCTTCAAGCAAAGCTGGCAGCGACAACGTTATCATCAATTTTGCGGGCAACAACGAAGAAGGTTTCGCTAAACTCGAAAACTTCAACAAAGACATCGCTGAAATCTATGTGAAAGGCGAGGGCAGACGCTACGGTATTTTGAGCTTCGAAAAAGACGTTGAGGAAATAGATGTTTACTTCGAACCTAATAAAATGGGCGAATATACTATCAACGCAATCACAGAAGGCAAGTTCCAAAGCATCACATTGATTGACCGTCAAACAGGCGTTGAGACAGACCTCCTCACAAGTTCTTACACATTCAAGGCCGTTTCAAACGACGACTCTGACAGATTTGCAATCAGAATAAGCAATAACGACAAGTTCGTATATCAATCAAGCGACGAACTTATCATCAATGCTGAAGGTCTTGTACAAATCGTTGATGTTATGGGTAGAGTCATTTACAATGTTGAACAAAATGGCGTGAATAGAATCAATGTCAGCGATTTGGAAAAATCGACATACATTGTTCGCAACATAAACAACAACGAAGTTAAAACACAGAAAGTGGTCATCTTTTAACGACTGACCATTGACAAAAAAAAGACGAGCCTAAAACTCGTCTTTTTTTCTATCCTAAATTTAAAATATTTACCAATATATTCTAATATTGAAGTTCCGGAGGAACGGCAGACAATAGGCAGGTGATGGAGTGCAATAGCACGAAATCCCTGCATAATGTTGATTTGTAATGATATCAAAGCTCCGTAGGAGCGAAAGAGACTCTGTCGTACCTACGGCACTTTGTGATTATCTTACCTTATTTTCTTTACAGGCATTCCGAGCTTTGCTCTACATACCTGCCTATAATCTGACGCCCTTACAGGGCTGTGATTCTGACATAATATAATAACTTTGATGAAAACGTTTTCATCAAAGTTATTATATTTATCTATGTACTAATGGGTTATATTGATTTTACCAACCATTTTTGGCAATTATACC
>JAFOBJ010000046.1 GCA_017381865.1 Bacteroidales bacterium | reverse complement strand
GCGTCACCCCCCGTGGCGTCTCCGGAAATCAGGATTATGCGGGTTTCGGGATTGGTAACGATGTCATGGAATTGCTGGAATCCTGGATTCCGTAGAAATTTGGGGTCCGTTGAGACGCCACGGAAATGTAAATCCAGAAAACCGTTTGAATTCGGGTTCCGTTGAGACGCCACAGGGGTGACGTCTCTACAGGGGCGATTGATAAAATGTCGATTGTTTTTTTATTGCGATTCCGTTATAAATATGTTGTGTTTTTATAATAGGAATTTGGTAGAGGCGTCACCCCCCGTGGCGTCTCCGGAAATCAGGATTATGCGGGTTTCGGGATTGGTAACGATGTCATGGAATTGCTGGAATCCTGGATTCCGTAGAAATCCGGGGTCCGTGAGACGCCACAGGGGTGACGTCTCTACAGGGGTTATAATAGGTGTTCCAATAATATTTTAACTCCTAATAATATCAAAATCACACCGCCTGTTATCTCGGCGACTTTGCTGTAACGCGAGCCAAAGATGTTTCCGATTTTAACGCCGACAAAAGAGAATAAAAACGTCGTAACGCCAATAACAGCGACTGACTTCCATATATCGACTGACAATACCGCAAACGACACTCCTACTGCCAAGGCATCGATGCTGGTTGCTATTGCCATCATAAGCATCGTCTTAAATCCAGTGCAACTACACGAACACTCTTCCTTTGACTGTTGTCCGTTGTCTGTTGACTCTTCTTCCGACATCGCTTCTCTAATCATATTGACGCCAATTATGAGCAACAATCCGAATGCAATCCAATGGTCGAAGGTCTTGATAAGATGTTCGAATTGTATTCCAAGGAAATATCCTATCACTGGCATCAAAGCTTGAAAACCGCCGAACCATAATCCACATGATAAGGCTGTCTTGAACGAGAATTTCTTCGTCGCAAGACCTTTACATATTGAAACAGAAAAAGCGTCCATTGAAAGAGCGACGCTGATTGCGAGTAGTGTAAAAATATCCATTTTTAAGTCTATGAGTCTATGGGTCTATGGGTCTATGAGTCTATGAGTCTATGAGTACTCATTGACTCATTGACTTATTGACTTATTGACTCAAAAAAGACCTTTCGGTCTTTTTTTGTCGGGATGACAAGATTCGAACTTGCGGCCTCTTCGTCCCGAACGAAGCGCGCTACCGGACTGCGCTACATCCCGATTTTAAGTTGCTGAGTTACTGAGTTGCCAAGTTGACCCGCAACTCAGCAACTTAGTATCTTAGCAACTTAGTAACTTATCAAAGTCTATCATTCGATCCAAGAACGTTGATGATTTTATGCATATAGAGTTTTTGCATGCTTTCGCGTGCTGGACCTAAATATTTACGAGGGTCGAATTCACCTGGTTTTTCAGCTAATGTCTTGCGAACTGCTGCTGTCATAGCAAGGCGGCTGTCTGAGTCGATGTTGATTTTACATACAGCTGACTTTGCTGCTTTACGGAGTTGTTCTTCTGGGATACCAACTGCTGCTACCATCTTGCCACCGTATTTGTTGATTGTGTCGACGTCTTCTTGTGGAACTGATGATGAGCCGTGGAGTACGATTGGGAATCCTGGGAGTTCTTTTTCAATAGCTGCCAATACGTCGAATGCCAATGGAGGTGGAAGAAGTCTGCCTGTCTCTGGATCTAATGTGCATTGTTCTGGAGTGAACTTATATGCGCCGTGTGATGTACCGATTGAGATTGCCAATGAGTCGCAACCTGTTTTTGTAACGAAATCAACGACTTCTTCTGGTTTTGTGTAGTGGCTTTCTTCTGCGCTTACTTCGTCTTCAACGCCAGCTAAAACACCGAGTTCGCCTTCTACTGTAACATCAAATTGATGTGCGTATTCTACGACTTTCTTTGTCAAAGCAACGTTTTCTTCGTATGGAAGGTGTGAACCGTCGATCATAACTGAAGAGAAACCCATGTCGATGCATGACTTACATGTTTCGAAGCTATCGCCGTGGTCGAGGTGAAGAACGATTTCTGGTTTTTCACAGCCTAATTCTTTTGCGTATGCAACAGCGCCTTCTGCCATATAACGAAGTAATGTCTGATTTGCATAGTCGCGTGCGCCTTTAGACACTTGTAAAATAACAGGTGATTTTGTTTCAACAGAAGCTTTAACGATAGCTTGAAGTTGTTCCATATTGTTGAAGTTAAATGCTGGAATAGCATAACCGCCTTTAACAGCTTTCGCGAACATATCACGAGTGTTAACAAGTCCTAAAGTTTTGTAATTTATCATATTATATTATTTTTAATTGTTGATGTTTCTTATTTTTACCATTGACCATTGACCGTTGGCTTTTGACTTTTACTTTTAGTTCAATGGTCAACAGTCAACAGTCAATAGTTAATTCCGTTTGCTTCTAATCTTAGAAATTCTATCCAATACCGAGAATGTCTTTTGTGCATCTTCTGTTTCTTCGTGTCGTGCAGATATAAGCAATAGTTTATCTCCTTTTTTCAAAAACAGTTGTCCATTCGGCACTATATATTTATTTCTGCGTTCGACAATCATCACGAGTGTTCCTTCTGGCAGAGGATAATCTTTCAGATAAGCTTCATTTTTAACCACTTGTTGTTGCAAGATTGTATTTAATTCTTCTGGAATATCGACGCCGAAGTTTTCTGGTCCATCGTCTTTCACTGTGCTTAATCTAAGCCAATCTGCGACTTTCGTTATCGTCGTTCCTTGAATGATGAGAGATGTCAGAGTGATGAAGAACACCATATTAAATATGAAATCTGCACCAGGCACGCCTTCGACTACGGGATAAGTAGCGAAGATGATAGGAGCTGCGCCTCTCAATCCGACCCAAGAAATGAACAGCCTCGATCTTTTTGCGATTCCTTTGAATGGCAAGAGGCACAAGAACACCGACAACGGGCGACCGACCAAGATGACGAAAACGCCTACTATCAATGCTGGAAGTGCGATTTTGAACATTTCTTGAGGATTGACGAGCATTCCTAACACCAAGAACATCACGATTTGCACAAGCCAGACGATACCATCTAAGAAAGAGCTGATGCTTTTATTTTCTGTCAACTTAGCATTTCCCATCACTATGCCGGCGACGTATACTGCGAGGTAGCCGTTGCCATTGAATAAGTTAGTAAATGAGAATATGAAGAAAATAAAACTAAGCATCAATATTGGATACAAGGATTTATTTTGAAGGTCAATTTTATTGATAATCCAGACGCAAGCTTTACCAAGCACGAAGCCGAAGATAAGGCCGAAGCCAAATTGAAGCACGAAGTTAAATATTATATTCCATGCGTTTACGTCTGTCGTTTCACCGCCTTGTATGATTTGAATCATCACGATTGTGAGCATATAAGCCATCGGGTCGTTACTTCCGCTTTCAAATTCGAGGAGCGGCTGCAGACGGTTGCGAAGTCCCATTTTTTGAGAACGTAGTATATTGAAAACCGTCGCTGAGTCAGTTGACGACATCGTTGCTGCAAGAAGAAGCGCCAGCGTAAGCGGAATGTGTATTACATGTGAGAAAGCATGTGATATTCCATAGATAAAAAATCCAGTGAATAATGTTGTGAGCAAGACACCTAATGTAGAAAGGACGACACCTGCTCCAAGTATCGGCTTTACATCCGAGAATTTCGTATCCATACCGCCAGAGAAAAGTATGATAGTCAAAGCGACCATACCGATTATCTGCGCATATTTATAGTTATCAAATTGAATTCCTACACCATCAACGCCGAGCAGCATTCCTATGAGCAAGAACACCAGCAACACTGGAACTCCGAATTTGTAGCCAGTCTTGCTCAGCAAGATACTGACGAACCAAATAACGGCTCCAATCAAAAGTGCATTTTCCGGCGTAAATATCATAGTAACAATAGTTTCTTATATAACTATCAAATTGATTTAGTGTTTTGCAAAGATAATATTTTTTTTGGATTTGAGGAATTGAGGAGTTAAGGAATTGAGGAGTTTTTTTATTTAAAAGTTGTAGAGACGTCACCCCTGTGGCGTCTAATCAGTTAGGAGTTAGGAGTTGGGAGTTGGGAGTTAGGAGTTTGGAGTTGGGAGTTGGGAGTTGGGAGTTGGGAATAAAAAAGAGACCGCTTTTTCAAGCAGTCTCTTTAAGTTTCTATAGTTCTAAAATTTTAGAGTCTTATTTAACAACGTTGATGCGTTTCACTACAACGCCATTGTCGGTAACGATTCGCACCATATAAACGCCTGTTTGGTATTGTGCCATATCGACGATTTCATTGTCGCCATTCACTTCTTGATCATAAACTATTTGACCCAATGAGTTAGCGATTGTGATACGTCTCATTGCCTCGACATTGATGTTCAAGTTGCCGCTTGTTGGGTTAGGATATATCATCAAGCCATTGACGCCATTTTCTTCGACTGATGTAACTTCAACCATTACATAATCTTGTTCATTGTTTTCATAAGCTCTTGCTGCTTCTGATTCGCATTCTTGACCGTTGTCTTCATAAACAGCTTTAACTTGATAATAATAAGTTCCTTTTTCAACTTCATCGAAGTAAGACTTTTCTGTTGTTGAACCAATGAATTCAATATTATCTAAAGTTGTACCGCGATAGATATTATAATTCAATAATGAAAGGTCTCTTGTTGAAGGTTCTATTGCTTTAGCAACGCCTCTTTCATTTGTCACGAAAGCGCGGATCATGAAAGAGCCTTCGAGGTCGAAGTTGATGATGTCCATCCATGATTCGCCGTCGCCAGAGAACCAGCGAGCGTTTGCATCGCCGCAGTCTTTAGACAATGGTGCTGGGAAGTTCATACCGTTATCTGTTTTCAAGACGACCCAGATGCTTTCTTCGCCGCTCACAGGTAGCGGAGCCATCAATTCAACTTCTACGAAAGTGCTTGAACTTGTTCCTGCGTAAGGTTCTGAATGAACCAAGACTTCTGGAGCATTTTCGCCACCAAAGTAAATGTTGATAGTGACGTCATTATTACCGCCGCCGTCTACATAGTCGTAGAACATCACTTTTGTGAGGCTTGTACCAGCATAAGCTTCGAGTTTCTTTGCAGGGAATTTAATGCCATAATAGAATGACTCAATACCGCCTACTGATTCTATCATAGAACCGAAGTCATAATACAACCATTCTGATGTTGGAGGGATATAAGGATATTTCAATAATGTACCTACTCTGCCATCGTTATATGCCATTGGTGTTGCGTGGAGGTCTTTTGGTGCTGGACAAGCTATGTCAGCGACTATTGTTTGAGGGCATGACATTGCATAATATGACTTATCTTTTTCACCGCCATAAACGACTCTCAATGAATATTCATCGCCAGCCATTGATTTTTCATCGACGAATGTCTCGCCTTCTACGAGTTTAGAAATGATTTCTCCGTTACGATAAACCATCACTCCGAGTGCTTCTGGAGCTGGGTCTGCTGTTTCTACGCAAGCGCGTATCATCCATGTTCTTAAAGGAGGTGCCATTATGAACTGATTGTCAATCCAGCCGCCGTTTCCTAAGACTGAATAAGCATCATGTTGGAGCCAACGTCCATTAGGATTTCCTTGGTCTAAACAACCTGCTGCTGGCTGTTGTCCGCCGTTTGTATTAGTAAGAACAATCCATACGTTTTTGTTTCCGCTGATGTTGACAGACTTTGTCAAAACGACTTCTAAGAATTCTTTTGCGCCTGTTGCTGTGTATGCTTGTGAATGCAACAATGTTTCTGGACTTGCGCTGCCGCCTTCGTAAATTAACACTTCTCCTTCGTAAGCTTCATTGTCGAATAAAGAAATCTTTGTGATAGGACAGCCTGCATATTCAGCCACGTCTGCTGCTGGGAACATATTAGCCCACTTGATTTGTTCATATTCTTCTATGTATCCACCTTCATTAGGGAATGCTAGTCCAACGCCGTCTTGATATTCGCCGTTGTCGTATTTCAACCAATTGCTAGCTCTTGTTGCGCTCTTAGCTTCTTTTGGCAATGTCCAGTTGATTGTTGTAACACCTTTGTCGTATTTTGCTGTCAAATCTTTAACGCCATCAAACTTGTCGCAAGCTGCTTTTTTCCATGTGTATGAAGCTTCTGCGCCTTTGCCTGTTGTGTAAACTGGAACAACTGTTGTTGTATATTCTTGTCCATCAACGAGGTTTTCAAGTTGATAGTAAGGTTTTGTCACATTTTCTGCTACGAGTTCACCATCCAAATAAACTTGATATGAACCTAAAGCTCTGCTGCTTCTTTCATCTGATTCCAAAGCTACATCGTCGATATTGAGATAGAATTCGTCTGTACAATCGAAGTGACGCAATGCGATATAGATTTCTTGGCCTGCATAGTCGCTGAGGTCGACGACTTTTTCATACCATGCGCCTTGTTCTTTTGTATCGCGAGAAGCTCTGATGCCCGACTTAGCTGTCAAGGTTTCTTCCCAGATTGTTATGAACTCTTCTGGATTTGTATTGCCGCCTAATGAGATAGCGACGCCGTAATGTTCATTTGGAGCCTGAACGTCTTGAGCGCATACCCAGAATCTCAATTTTGAAGTTTCATCAATTTTGTATTTGTTTTCTGTAACGAGGTAGTTGTCTGGTGTAAGAACGACGCCAAAAATCCATGACATTGATGTTACGCAAGCGATACTTGTGTTATGGCCAGAACCTGGAGCCATTATTTCTATTGAGTTTTGCCATGTATAGTTGTCGTTATCAGCGTCTATTGTTGTCCAGCCATCTAATGTTCCATCTTCGAAATCGAAAAAGAACTCGTCGCCAGCGCCAACGCTAAGACCTTCCCACATAGCCCAGCCTGTTGGAGAGACGTATAAATCTTTCACTGGAGCGAGGCTTTCTGTAAGTGTACATTCTATTTCTTTTGCTTCCCAGATTTCAACCATTTTTTTGTCATAGTCTGAGCTGAAACCATTTTTCAAAATGCTTACTTCATAAACACCTTTACGGAAGTTTTTGAATGTATAAGTGTCGTTCAAAGCCAATGTGATATTGTAATTATATTCTGGTTCAACAGTGTTAACCAAGCTGATTACAGTGCCAGCTACAGGGTCTTCTGAATTTATATTAACAGATACTGTTAATTCAGTTTCCATGTCTTTCGATACTGTATTTGACCAAACGATTTCTGACTCGTTTTCGCCTTCATAAAGAGCAGAAACGCCCCATTTGTAAGCGCCAGTTTCCATTGCTTCCCAAGCATTGTCTGTGTATTTTGTCTCTGCTGTGTTTTCAACGAGAAGTTCTGTTGCGTTTTTATAGAGGTCTTTTCTATATACGTTATATTTTGAAGTAAAAGCACGTTCGTTATTTTCTGCCAATGCTCTTACGTTGCCAGCTTTATCTTCAAGATAGCCTTTAATCATCCATGTGCCGTTCAAGCTGTATTCTGGAGCGTGTTTCCATTCTTTGCCATCAACTGAGAGCCAGTCTGTTGTAAGATATTCTGACTTCAAGCTAGTTGCAGCAGGATAAGCTGATTGGTTGCAGTATAAAGTAATCCATAATGGTTGTGTTCCGTCAATTTCTACTGGTGTTGCGAGTTCTACTTCAACCATTTTATCTGCTCCGTTCAATGAGAATTGTTTTGTTGAAACTAATGTTTCAGGAGCGTTGTCGCCGCCGAGATAGATATTAGCAGTGTATTGAGCCTTGCCGCCTTTAGCTGCGTCAAACACAGAAATCTTTGTCAATGTGAGGCCTGCATATTGTTTTGTAATAGGGAAACTTATACCCCAATATGTAGGAGCTACTGAGCCTGTTCCGATTGAAGTTGCCCATTTGTCATCAGCATAGCCAATCCAGCCTTCTTTAACTTCAATTTCTTTATAGAACACTACATTATCAACGAAATAAGCATCGCCATAAGTATGTCTTGAACCGTCTTTTGAGTATTCCCATTTGTAAGTGTGTTTTCCTTCTGTGACATAAACTTCTGCATATCTCCAATCTCTATTGCCAGAAATTGTTGTCTGTAAAACGCCGTCAATGTAGAAATTTCCGTAGTCGGCATTGTCTTCTGAAGAAATTCTGTGATTGAAAGCTACGAAGCCGTCGTAAGGGACATCGACTTCTATTTCTATTGATGATGTTGTGTCATTGACTTTTTCGCATGATGATTTCATAGCGAATTTGCCTTGGTAAGCTTCGTCTGTGATGACCCATGGATATGCGGCATCATTTTTCCAATTCTTCTTGATAAAACTTCCTATTTCGAAGTCTTCAATCACTGCTTCCGAGAAACCCATATTCCACTCAACATCAACAGATGTTTCATTGGCTGTAACGTCGACCCATCTTACAGGCGTCGCCTCGTCAGCAGTCTGTGCATTGAGCGAAAACAGCCCGACTAAGCACATCATTGTAAATAGTAATAATCTTTTCATAATAAACATTTTTGTTAATAATACTACATTCCTTAAGCTAATAAATTCTAGGCAACAAATTTAATAATTTACAATTAACAATTTACAATTAACAGTGATTTTTGGTATAATTGCCAAAAATGGTTGGTAAAATCAATATAACCCATTAGTACATAGATAAATATAATAACTTTGATGAAAACGTTTTCATCAAAGTTATTATTTTATGTCAGAATCACAGCCCTGTAAGGGCGTCAGATTATAG
>JAFOBJ010000045.1 GCA_017381865.1 Bacteroidales bacterium | reverse complement strand
GCTCAGCGGCGATGAGCATCAAACTGCGAGCAATGAGAAGGTCACTGAGCCTGTCGAAGTGTATTTTTTTATTTCTCGCAAAGACGCAAAGAACCGCGAAGTGCTTACTGGTGGACTCCCAAAGTCTGTTGACAGTTGACATAAAAAAACTAGATTTTTCATTAAAAATGGAATAATAATTGTTTTAATTTTGTCTTGTTAAAGATTTTTAAAAACAAAAAAACTCCATATTATGAAGAAGACATTATTAATATTATCATTGTTGTTCTTCAACATACAATTGTTTTCACAGAATAACGTCAGCGGCGTGTTGGTCGATAGTTTGAATAACGAAAGACTGCCATTTGTCAATGTTGGTTTTATGCGTGCTGTTGACTCTGTCTTTGTCGCAGGAACATCATCAAATGAAGATGGATATTTTAAAGTTGAACATATTCCCGATGGGAGATATGTTTTTTTTGTTTCTTCAATAGGCTATGAATCAATAAAAAAGACTTTGGATATTAACTCTGACCTTGACTTAGGCGTGATTAAGATGAAGTCGGGAAGCACGAGGTTGGACGAAGTTGTCATTGTTGAGAAGAGACCTTTGTTCAGTAACGAAGGCGAGAAGACATTATACAATGTGAGTGAAGACCCGAGTGTTCAGACTGGAACCGTTTCTGATGCTTTGCAGAATGCGCCTGGCGTTGAAGTCGATGTTGAAGGCAATGTTTCGTTGCGCGGCGTGTCGTCGGTAGACATCTGGATTAACGGTCAGCCGTCGAATCTCAATGCGGAGAATCTGAAGACATATTTACAGCAGATGCCGGCAAACGCGCTTGAGAGAATCGAGGTGATAACGAATCCTTCGGCGCGTTATGCCTCTAAAAGCGACGGCGGCATCATCAATATCGTTACCAATGCCAAGATAAAAAAGAACCAGTTTATCAGCTTCGGCGTGAGAGCTTCGTCAACGCCAAACGCCTCGCCTTGGGCATCTTACGTCTGGGCTAACGAGAAAATGTCGCTCAACGTATTCCTCAGCGGAAACTACTCAAAATGGGATAACATCCAAAACGGTTATAGCACCTCATTTGATAATAATCTCGATACGACAAACCACACCCGCTATAATGGAAATTCTTACTCAAACAATTACGGAGGAGGATTCAATATTAGCTTCGACTATAACATCGATACCATGAACTCTATCTCCGTATGGGTTGGAGGATGGCCAAATGCATCGAAATCGAATAGCTTCAACGAGACATACCGCCATGAATATATGCAAGACTCCGGAATGTATCATTATAAGACTTACGGCAATTCCGACGGAATGGGAAACTTCTTCAATGGCGGATTGCAATACCTGCATAAATTCAATAACGAAGGTCATAACATAAGTCTCAGAATGACAGGCAATATCTCTAACGGATATAGCAATAATTATCAGAAAAAATATTATGAGACACAGACTTGGATGGATGTCGATTACAGAGAATTGTCTTCGCATAACGACTTTGGTTATGGCGTCAACCTCGATTACACTCTGCCTTATTCTGAAAACGGCGAGATAGGAATTGGCGCGTCGTACGAATATAGTCCCGACACATATTATATGAGTTACGACACGCTTGCTGGCGACGTTTATGTTACTGACATCATGCGCAGCTACGACAGAAACGTCGGCTCTAACGAATATGACATTTATTTCACTCTTCAACAGAAATTTGGCAATTTTGTCGTAAAGCCAGGCATCAGAATGGAATACGAACGACTTTGGTGTAATATTGACGGATACGCAACTAGCGATATAAACAAAGACTATCTCAACTGGCGTCCGTCGTTGCATCTTTCTTATAGAACCAAGTCGATGCATAACTTTAATTTGAGCTATTCTCGCAGAATATCGCCACCAAGCGCAAGAAACCTTACCGACTATAAGTTCTATTCATCTGAGTCGTTTACGACAGGAAATCCAGATTTGCTTCCAACATACACCAATTCTATTGAAGGAGGCTGGACAAAATATTGGAACAGATTCGGTTCTGTCGGATTGACAATGTATTACAGAGATTCAAAGAATACAATTGATAATATAAGCGATGTTATTTATGATGAATTCTTTGGAAGATATGTTCAATATTCATATCCAGTCAATGTCGGAAAATCATCGACTAAAGGTTTGGAAGCCAATGTCACATATCGCCCGACTGGCATGTTTAACATGAGATTGTATGCCAATGTCTACGACTATTATTTTGAGACAAAGTTTAATAATGACGTCGTTAAAAGCAATTCGATTGTCTACAGCATGCGATTGAATGTTTGGGCGAAGTTGTGGAACAAGTTAGAGATTCATGCTTCGGGAAATTACCGTTCACCACAGAAGTCGTTATATGCTGAGCGTCATGCCAACTATTCCATCAACTGCGGATTGCGTGCCGACTTCTTCGACAGAAAGATGTCGGTTCATATCAATGTCAACGATATTTTCAATTGGAACAAATGGGATAACAACACCACGAATCCGTATTATCAATCATACAGTTCGTTCAAATTCAACAGTCGTTCCATCAGTGCTGGACTCGTCTTCAGATTTGGTAAGATGGAGTTAGAGAGAAAGGCGCAAGTAGGAGGCGGCGAGGTTCAGAATCCAGGAGTGACGATGTGATTTTGTAGGAACTGAGGAATTAAGGAACTGAGGAATTGAGGAACTGAGGAAATCCTCATACCCTTAAATCCTCAAATCCTCATACCCTCATACCCTTAAAATCTAGATTTTTTAAATTTCGGTATAATTGCCAAAAATGGTTGGTAAAATCAATATAACCCATTAGTACATAGATAAATATAATAACTTTGATGAAAACGTTTTCATCAAAGTTATTATTTTATGTCAGAATCACAGCCCTGTAAGGGCGTCAGATTATAG
>JAFOBJ010000044.1 GCA_017381865.1 Bacteroidales bacterium | reverse complement strand
CTATAATCTGACGCCCTTACAGGGCTGTGATTCTGACATAAAATAATAACTTTGATGAAAACGTTTTCATCAAAGTTATTATATTTATCTATGTACTAATGGGTTATATTGATTTTACCAACCATTTTTGGCAATTATACCTTATGAATTAATTCAAATTTTTCGCAGTCGAAGAGGCCTTTATCGCTGAGTTTCAGTTTAGGTATTACTAGCAATGCCATAAATCCCATTGTCATGAAAGGGTCGCTGAGTGGCGAGCCAAGACTTTTTGCCAAGTTTTTAATTTTCAAATAATCGGATGCTACTTTGAAAGCGTCGTCGTTTGTCATGATACCAGCGACGGGTAATGGAAGGCAAGTTTTTATGTCGTTGCCATAAACTGCGAAACCACCTTTATTTTCGATTATCATATTGGTAGCCATTGCCATTGATTCATCGTCGCAACCGATTACGACGATATTGTGGCTGTCGTGAGCGACGCTGGACGCAAGGGCGCCTCTCTTCAAACCGAAATTCTTGATAAAGCCAACAGCTGTTTTTTTGTTCTCATAACGATTTACGACAGCGATTTTTAAGATGTCGTTTTCTACGTCGCTGACGAGATTGTTGTCTACGGATTTAGCTCTGCCGACGAGTTTTTCAGTCAGAAGTTCTCCTTCGATTACACCTATTATATTAATGTCGTTTCCTTTATCTTCGACTCTGAAGTCGTTGGCGGTTATTTGTTCCGCAACGAAGTTATTTATCGTATCGACAGATATTTTTGGCAATAAAGACTTTCCGTTTTCTGCTACCAACTCTCCGTTTATATAAGTCTTTAAGACATTGAAATCTTTGAAGTTATCTACTATGATAAAGTCGGCTGGGTCATTTTTCTGAAGCATTCCGACTTCAAGATTATAATGTAGCTTTGGAGTTATAGTAGCAGCTTTTATTACATCTAAAATATTGTAACCTAAGTCGATGGATTTTTTGACTAGAATATTGATATGACCGTTGATGAGTTCGTGAGGATGAGCATCGTCGGTACAGAACATCACATTTTCTGGATGTTCTTTGATGATTTCGATGAGAGTGTTGAAGTTTTTTGCCGCGCTGCCTTCACGGATTTGTATCTTCATTCCGAGATTGATTTTTTCGCGGGCTTCATCTAATTTGGAACATTCGTGGTCGGTTGTTATTCCAGCGGTGTAGTATTTCTTTAAGTCGTTGCCGCTGAGGAGAGGGGCATGACCATCGATAGGCTTGTTGTGACGTCTGGCGGATTCTAGTTTTTTAATTACTTCATTATCATCATAAATAACGCCAGGATAATTCATCATCTCGCCAAGATATTTTATGTCGTCGGAAGAGAGAAGTTTGTCGATGTCATCCGAGTTTACTGTTGCGCCGGCTGTCTCGAATGTCGTAGCAGGCACGCAGCTCGGCGCACCGAAGTAAAATTTGAACGGCGATTTCTTCCCGACTTCAACCATATATCTCACGCCTTCGAGACCTAGTACGTTAGCGATTTCATGAGGGTCGCTCACGGAAGCCACGGTGCCGTGCGATACCACGAGGCGAGCAAATTCAGTGGGAACAAGTAACGAACTCTCAATATGTACATGCGAGTCGATGAAGCCAGGCATGATGACGGGACCAGAACTGTGGTCGGGAACGGAATCGGGAACAATGTCGACGATTTTTCCGTTCTCAACGAATATCGTTCCTTTAAAAATGCGTGAATTAACCACATCTACTATATTTCCACTGACTTGAAATGTTCTATTTCTCATAATATTTTTATGTTAGTTCGCAGTTCAATGCTAGTAGCCTTTGCGTTAGGGATTGGAGCGGCATCCTTTGCGAGTGAGCGAGCAAAGATAGAGCGGAAAGCCCGACGGCTTTGCCGGAACGCCCAAAACAATTTTCAATTTACAGTTTTCAATTTTAATATCGCTTCTTGCAAAATCTCGTCAATAGGTTCGTAAAGCACATAAAATGCTTCATCGCCAAAGACATCTCTTGCTACATATGCCTTGAACAATGGCTCTGCGAGTTCTCTTGCTTTAGCCTTATCTGCTTTATTTCCAATGATTTTCTTCTCTTCTGTGCGACGCATCAATTCTTTAAACATCTCATCTGTGAAGACGAATTTCTTGTCAAAGTTCTTGACATCACCATAACTTAAAATCTCCTTGCGATGTGAATCGGCATAGTCGAAAGCATATTGAAATAATATTCCGCTGTTTGCCATTTTATTAAAGAAATAATGGCTGCTGTCATTTTCGAGAGGAACATAAATGTCGGGCATAATGCCGCCTCCGCCGTAAACTATTCTTCCTTTAGGAGTGATATATTTCAGAGAATCAGCGAAATGAATGCTGTCGATGTTAAACATTTCTCCAGATTCGTAACGAGAATATTCTTCGAGAAGGTATTCTTCTTTATTTCCAGAGAAAGGTTTTTGTATGCAACGGCCTGTTGGGGTGTAATAACGAGCCACGGTAAGACGTAACGCTCCGTTTTCTCCGAGGTCGAATTGTTCTTGAACGAGGCCTTTGCCGAATGAGCGGCGACCGATGATGGTGCCTCTGTCGTTGTCTTGTAATGCTCCAGCCACGATTTCACTTGCGCTAGCAGAACTTTCGTTGATGAGAACAATAACATCTTTGTCTTCCCATAATCCTCTATAACGTGAGAAGATATATGATCTGTCGCGATGCTCGCCTTCTGTGTAGACAATCAATTTGTTATCTTCTAAAAGTTCATCAACAACGCCGACAGCTTCTCCTAAATAGCCTCCAGTGTTGTCTCTTAAATCGAGGATGAGTCGTGTCATGCCTTCTGATTTGAGTTTCTTCACTGCATCGACAAATTCCTTATGCGTTGTAGCAGAGAATTTTGTCATTTTAATGAAGCCGATATTATCGTCAATCATATAAGCAACATCGATGCTATGTGTTGGAATGACATCTCTTACGATAGTGAAATCGAGTAGTTCTTCAACGCCACGGCGTTTAATCTTGACATCGACTTTTGTCTTTTTAGGGCCTTTAAGAAGACGCATCGCATCTTTATTAGTTACTTTTGTTCCTGCAACGAGTGTGTCGCCAACATACACAATTCTATCGCCAGCCACGATGCCTACTTTTTCCGAAGGGCCACCTTTGATAGTGTTTATAATGGTAATCGTGTCTTTCTCAATTCGAAAAGAAACGCCAATACCATGGAAACTGCCGTAAAGACTTTCGTTGACTTCGTCCAGAATTTCTGGCTTGATGTATTCGCTGTGTGGGTCCATCGACTCAAGAACATGAGTTACGGCTTTCACTTGAAGGTCTTTTATATTAATAGTATCGACATATTCATTGTCAATTAAAGAAAAAACATCGTTGATATATGAAATGTCGCTATTGCTTTTAGGGGCAGGTGTAATTCCATTTGACTTGGCTAGATATATTCCTAACAACACGCCAGCAGCGAGAATTGCAGAATATATTATCGGCATCAGAGGCTTGTTTTTCATAGATTAATGTTAAAATCGTTTGATAAAAAAGAGACGTATCAATGATACTTTTATTATGTTCATTAACACGCCTCTAATATTAATTGTTGATAGTCAATTGTTAATTATCAATGTTTGCACTCGACAATTGAAGCTCGCTTCCAGCTTTTTTAAATAATCCTTGTAATACAGTTCCAGGACCGACTTCTACGACTTCTGTCAAGCCATTTGCAATCATATTTCCCATTGTTTGTGTCCAGCGAACTGGAGATGTCAGTTGAGAAATGAGATTAACTTTTATAATGTCAGGAGAGTTAACGGCCTGACCTGTAACATTTTGGTAGATAGGGCAGATGCCTTGACTGAATTTTGTATTTTGGATAGCTTCTGCGAGTTCTACGCGAGCAGGTTCCATAAGAGGGCTGTGGAATGCGCCGCCGACTTGAAGTGGAAGAGCTCGTTTTGCACCAGCTTCTTTAAGAAGTTGACATGCAATTTCAACACCTTTAAGGCTGCCAGAAACTACAACTTGTCCGTTGCAGTTGTAGTTGGCCGCAATGACTACTTCGCCTTTTATTGAATTGCAAATATCTTCTATTTTATCGTCAGACAAGCCTATGACAGCAGCCATCGTACCTGGATTCTGCTCGCAAGCGGCTTGCATAGCATTAGCACGTGCTGCGACAAGACGCAAACCATCTTCAAATTGAAGTGTGTTGTTAGCTACTAACGCAGAAAATTCTCCTAAAGAATGTCCAGCTACCATGTCTGGTTTGAAACTGTCGCCCAACATCTTAGCTAAAATGACTGAGTGAAGAAAGATTGCAGGTTGTGTTACTTTTGTCTGTTTGAGGTCTTCTGCTGTGCCTTCAAACATAATGTCTGTAATAGAAAATCCGAGGATGTCGTTAGCTGTCTTAAACATATCCTTCGCCTTAGGGAATTTGTCGTAAAGATCTTTTCCCATTCCAACAAATTGGGCACCCTGTCCCGGAAAAACGTAAGCTTTCATTTATAGTTTATAGCTTAAAGTTAATAGTTTAGTTCATTTATTAAATCAATTATGCATTATGCATTATGAATTATGAATTATGAATTAT
>JAFOBJ010000043.1 GCA_017381865.1 Bacteroidales bacterium | reverse complement strand
GCTGTGAGCCGTGAGCTGTGAGCAATTGCTCGTGGCTCAAAGCTCGCTGCAAAAAAAGTCCTGTAAGGACGACAGTGCCCGGGCAGGTGATGAAGCACGCAGTGCGGAATCCCTGTAAAATAAGATTGTAAAAAAATCAAAGCGCCGAAGGTGCGACAGAAAATCCCTCTGTCGTACCTTCGGCACTTTTTATATCATTATGGTCATGAATGCAGGGGACGTGACTTTGTTCGCTCATGGCTCATTACAAAAAGTTCTTAGTTCAAAATTCTCGCAATTATTTTTATATTTGCAAAATATTAAGTCTCATTGATTTTATGAAAAAAATATTTGTACTTGTAGCTGGATTGTTCCTTTGCACATTATTTGCAAATGCTCAGAACAATGTAATTGACAATGAATTACAAACTATCTTAAACCAAAAGAATGACGATTACATCGACATTAACATTATTTTAAAGTCGCAGATGTCGACTGCGGAATTGTCGTCTTTATATTGCAAAAGCGATAGCAAAGAAGTGCGTCGTGAACTCATGGTGAATGAGTTGAAGAAATATTCTCAAAGAACACAATCTGACGTTTTATCATTCATCAATGCTGAAGAAAGAAGCGACAACGTCATTGACGTCAAGAGTTTTTGGCTGACAAACTTTATCAACTGCAAGGCGAAACGCGATGTCATCTATCAGCTGGCATCACATGCAGACATCGCTTCAATAGTTTATAATGGCGAGATGGAAGTCGTTTCTGACGCCGTTGAGAAAAAATCTCGAGGCATTAATTCGTCTGCAGAAATAGCACAACATATTACACAAATCAAGGCTGATCAAGCATGGAGTTTAGGATTTACTGGCAAAGGCGTTGTTGTGGCAGTGCTCGACTCAGGCGTCAACACAGAACACCCTGACCTCAAAGACCATTTATGGAACGGCAACGCTCAACACGGATATAACGTGGTATATCCAGGACAAGACCCTATCGACACTGGCAGTCATGGCACACACTGCGCTGGCATCGTATGTGGCGACGGCACATCTGGAAAGATAACTGGTGTGGCTCCAGACGCTACTTTGATGAGCATCAAATTATATGAAGGAAACACGGGACTCACCCTCGAGAGATTGACAAGAGGCCTTGAATTCGCAGTGGAAAACGACGCTGACATCTTGAGTATTTCACAAGGATGGAGAGGCTCGTATGCCACATCGTATAGAGAAGAATTGCGCAGCACTTTCGATAATTTGTTGGAGATGGGCATCATCGCGGCTGTGGCTTGCGGCAACGACCGTCAGGATTTGAATTCATATCCGACACCTTACAACGTCCGTACTCCTGGCGACTGTCCTCCACCATGGTTGCATCCAGACCAAACAACACAAGGCGGTTTGTCGAGCGTCGTTTCTGTTGGCGCAGTAGATGAAAATAATGTCGTTTCAGGAATATCATCACAAGGCCCAGTTGAATGGGATGACTATCCTTACGGTCCAGGAATGGGACTCATCCGTCCCGACATCGTGGCTCCAGGCGAAGCCATTTCTCTTAGCAATGACTTGAATGCGCTTTATGCAAAAAAAGCAGGCACATCACAGTCGGCACCATGTGTGGCTGGCGTCATGGCTCTGATGCTCGAGAAAAACCCTGACCTCACTCCAGCTGACTTGTGTAGAATCATCGAGACTACAGCAACAAAACTTTCTGATAAGAAAAACAACGACACTGGCTCCGGCGTGATAAACGCCCTCGCCGCTGTACAACACGTCGACTTCAACGTCAATGAACCTTATCTCAATGTATATTCTTTTAAAAATAATATTAAACCAGCTGAAAATATCGATTTAGAACTCGTATTAATTAATAATGGAAAAGAATCTACATCAGGAAATACAAATATAACAATTTCTACAAACGATAGTTATGCAACCATCGTCAATGGCGAAGCAAGTTTTGGCGTAATGGCAGCTAATGCAACAGCAACAGCGAAACTTACAATGTCGATAGATAAATTATCTCCTGATAATCATAAAGTTATATTGACAGTAAATGCCGTTAATGGAAATCATCAGCGTACTTTCGACATTGAAGTCAATATCGATAACGAATTGCTGCCTCCAAGCATAAATGCTCAGGCAAATGAAAATAACATCAGCTTGTCGTGGGACGCAACCAACAACGCTACATCTTACAACATTTATCGTGACGAAAAATTCGTCGCCAACACAGAGTATACTTCTTATCTGGACGAAGGCTTGGAATACAGTACGTTATATGCGTATACCGTGACAACAAAACGTGGCGAACAAGAATCGGAACACTCAAAAATATTACGCATACAAACATCCGATGACCCTAATGCGCCAGCACCAACCAATGTCGCAGCAATGGAAAATGGTAACGTCATCAGTGTCACTTGGACTAATAGCAACAACAACGGCTCCAACATCTACAGAAAAGACGCAACATCTGGCGAAATGACAAAACTCGCTTCTAACATAAGCGGCGAATCGTATACCGACAATGATTGGAATACTCTACAAAACGGTGTCTATCAATATGGTATCGCTAATTTATACTTGGAAAATGGAGCAATGTACGAGGAAGGTTTTGAAAATATATCCACAAGCAATTCTTATAATGCAAGCAATGCCGACTGGTACTATTATAATGAAGGTAACGGCAATTATAGCTGGACAATCGAAGAAAGCATGTCGGCCGGTATGGTAAACGACCCTGTGATATTTACTCCATATATGGGAAATAAGGCGGCATTCATCAAGTCGTATTACAACGACCCGTCATATCTGACATATCTGGTGGCAAATCCGATGGATTATACACAATATAGCGGAAGTAGCATCGGAATATCGTTCCATTACATCACTCCAGCATGGGGCACTGACGTCAACACTTTGAAAGTCATGGTTAGCACAGAATCTTATAATAAAGGCTGGAAAGAATTATGGTCAAGTAGTAAAAACAATGTCTCGGAATGGACAAAAGTTGAAATAGACTTGAGCGATTATGTAGGCAAAAAAATATTCATAGCATTCGTAAATGTTGCTGGATATGGATATTGTACAGGTGTTGATGAAGTGATTTTCTTAGGCGACACAAACAAAGAATCAAGAATTGAATGGTCTGAAAAAATCTATAAAGGCATCACCGACGAAGGATTATCCGAAAATAACGCCGATGGTAATTTCGTATTCAAAAATGGCAATGAACTTGTCATCAATGGAGACGGCTTGCTACAAATTATCGACACAATGGGACGTCTAGTTTATAGCGCAAATGTCACTGACGGCAGTAGAGTAGACGCAAGTAAATTCAATAAAGCAGCATATATCATACGTCTGATAAACGGCAATGAAGTCAAGGCGCAGAAACTAAGATTATATTAAATATTTGAAGAGGGGCGGAAAGCCCCTTTCTTTTTACTCTATGATTTTCTTTATAGTTACATAAAAATTTTTGATATTGTAAAGAAAAAAGCCTTATATTTGCCCGTTCATTTTATTTTAATTTTTTTAGAAATGAAAAAAGTTTTTTTTACCCTGTTCTTTACACTATTTTTATGTGTTTTTTCAAATGCTCAGAATATTGAAGTTATTGAAACTGAGCTACAAAATGTTTTAAATCAAAAAAGCAATGATCTTATAGATGTCAATATCTATTTCAAATCACAGATCAATGCAAAACAATTGTCACAAAAGACAAAAAGAGTCGCTGACAAGTCTATCAAGAGAGAAATCGTCGTCAGTGAACTTAAAGGCCTCTCAGAAGAAATCCAATCTGACGTATTATCAGTTCTTAAAGCAGAAGAATTGAACGGTAATGTCGCAGAAATCAATTGCCTTTGGATTGCTAACTCAATCAATTGTAAAGCTACTCGCGATGTCATTTACAAATTATCATCTCACCCTGACATCAAAGCTTTGGGTTATAACAAAGAAATCCAAGTCATATCTCCTGAAGAAGTAAAAGAAGTTTCTAGTGCAGAAATTGAGAAGTCAAGAGCAACAGCTGCTCACCACATTCTCACTATCAATGCCGATGACGTTTGGAGCCAAGGTTATACAGGTAAAAACGTCGTTGTTGCTGTGTTAGACTCAGGAACAAACTACGAACATAAAGACATCGAATCCAACTTGTGGGAAGGTGAGGTAGATGGCCAACTCGTCAACGGTTGGAACTTCATTGCAGATAACAGTGACATCAGCGACGACAACGGTCACGGAACTCACTGCGCTGGTATCGTTTGCGGTAACGGAACATCAGGAACATCAACAGGTGTGGCTCCAGACGCAAAATTGATGACAGTGAAAATCGTCGGTGGTGCTGGTACAGGTACTCCTGCTGATATGCTTAGCGGTGTTCAGTTTGCAGTGGAAAACGGCGCTAACATTTTGAGCATGTCTCTTGGTTTCAAGAAAACACAATTGACTGTAGCTCAAATAGAAACAATACGTTCAACATTCGATAACGTATTGAAAGCAGGTGTCATCGTTTGTGCAGCAGCAGGTAACGACGGCAATAGCTGGGGCGCACCTAAAAATGTCGACTATCCAGCAGCTTGTCCAGCTCCATGGAGCAACCCTGACCAAACTCTCAAAGGCGGCCTTTCTAGTGTTGTCTGCGTCGGCGGTAGCGACCTCATCGGTTCTTCTTCACAAGGTCCTTCAACATGGGAAGATACAAAATACAATGATTATCCATATAACGAAGGCGCATCAATGGGTCTTATCCGTCCTGACATCTCAGCTCCAGGTAATTTGCTCTACTCTTTGAACCACCTTCAATCTGATAAATATAGAATGTTGAGCGGTACATCACAATCTACTCCTGTAGTGGCTGGCGTGATGGCTCTTATGTTAGAGAAAAACTCAACATTGACTCCAGCTCAAATCTCAGAAATCATTGAAACAACAGCAGCTTCAAAACCTGCAACAAAAAATAACGTGGTAGGAGCAGGTCGCGTCGATGCTTTGGCAGCTGTTAACGCAGTTGCAGAAGGAACTAAAGTGCCTTATATCAAATTCGAATCAGTTGCTCCTCAAGTCATTACTCAAGGTGACGGAAAAGCAATAACAGTTAAAGTTAAAAACGTCGGTAAAGGCTCAAGCGCTGCTGCAACATCTGCAACATTGTCTTTGGCAAACGACGAATATGTAACAATCTCAACTCCTACAGTTACATTAGGACAAATTAGTGCCGGTAATACAAAAGACGCTGAATTCACCCTCAATGTTAACTCACAAACACCTAATGGTCACGTCGCTAACTTCACACTTGATATAACAAGTGGCGACTTCGCTTGGAAATATCCTTTGTCTGTAAAAATAATATCAACTCCAGATGTCGTTTTCTCAAGCGTAACACCAGGTTCTATCAATGTTAATCAAGACGTAAACATCAATGTCACAATGAAGAACAATGGTACCGCAGCAATGAATGGTAATACAGAACTTACTCTTTCAGCATTGTCTGGTGACTTGAAATACATAACAATCGTTGACAATTCAGCTACAGTAGGTTCAATGGAAGTTGGCGGAACAAGCACAGGTTCTTTCACAATCCGCGCTGACAAAGAAACTCCTCACAACTATAGAGTCGACTTCTTCATGGAAACTTATTCAAAATCAGAAGAAGCAACAAATTTAGTTTATGAATTCGAAAACGATAACGAAGGCTGGACTTCTTTCGCAGTTACAAATAATGTTGCAGAACCTTGGTGGCATAGCACAAAAGCCTTAGAACATAGCAAAAAAGGAAAAGATTCTCACTCTGGAAAAGGACACCTTATGAGTGAAACAGTTGGATATAGCTCTGTACAATACGCTTCTCCTATTGACAATTACCTCGTTTCTCCAACTAAAGTCTTAGCAACAAGAAATACTGAAGTTAGCTTCTACGCTCGCGCTCACCATGCAACTTATTACCCAGAACACTTCGGTTTGGCTGTCTCTACAAGCGGTAATAGTTCAGCTAATGACTTCACAATGTTGCAAGACTGGACAATCACAAAACAACAAGGCACATCATGGAATAAATATACAGTCAACTTGGGCGCATACGCAGGACAAGAAATTTATGTGGCTATCCGTCACTTCTTCACTAGCGAAGAATGGGCCGACCCAGCAAAAGCTGACGAAGGTCTCGGCGTTGATGCCTTGAATATCGACGATGTCTTGTTTACAAATGTTATGATGGATAACCATAGCGTTCCTACATATAGTGGTGACGACAAGAATATGTTCAGCATCTATGTCTATAATATGAAAGAATTGGCAGCTGTTAAAAACTTAGTCGCTACAGCAAAAGGCGAAACATCAATAACATTGACATGGGACGCTGTTGAAGACGCTCAAAGCTACAACATCTATCGTGATGGCGCAAAAGTAGCTAACGTTAAGACTAATTCTTACGAAGACAGCAATTTAACACATAATACTACATATAATTATACAGTTGCTGCTGTCTACTCAAACGTTGAATTTGAACACTCAAATGAAGCTTCTGCAACAACACAACAAATACAATACAGTGCAGCTCTTAAGAACTTTACCCAAGATGTAGTTTACATTGATGGTGAAACATCTGTTGATTTTAATTTCACAATTCTTAATGACGGTGCAAATCAATTCAAAGCAAGAGCTTATTATACATTGACTTGTGACAATGGTACTTATGTTACAATTACAAATAAAGCAACAGATGCTTTGAAAGCTCTTGCATCTGGTGAAGAAGTTACAAAGACAGTCAATGTTAAATTCAGCGAAAATACACCTAATAAATCTGTTATCAACTTTAATTTGAATATACTTTCAATGGTAACAGACCCTACACAAGCTGATTATTTCACATTCGACTTGCCATTCTCTGTTACTATCAAAAATGACATTAAAGCTCCTAAAGGTTTAGTTGTTACAGCTAAGAGTGAAAATTCTGTCACTTTAAAATGGAACCAAACAACAAATGCTATCAGCTACAATGTCTATCGTAATGGTGCTTTCGTAGGTTACACATCTTCAACATCATATTTTGATAACGGATTAGAACCAGCAACAGAATATTATTATGAAGTGACAAGTGTTAGTGAAACAGGTGAATCTGAAAAATCAGAAAGACTAGTTGTGACAACAAGCGCTGGTTCAAGTAATATCGTATTACAATCATTTAATTTGGAAAAACCAGTTGGTGAAACAACATTGACAGCTACATTAATTAATAATGGTAATGCAGCTACACCATCTGTAACAAATGCAATTTTGAAATGTGCAGACCAATATGTAACTATTCTTGATGGCACATATAACTTAGGTTCTATTGCAGCAGGTGGAACAGCAACAGCAACATTCAGAATACAAATTTCAAATGACGCACCTTTAAATCATAACTTGAATTTTGATGTTGATGTTGAATATGAAAGCGATGGAACTGGTGGAGTACAAACTCTTACATACACATTTGATAATGACCTTAACGGATGGACTACTATAAATGCAAATAGAGATGAACACACATGGTATCATTCTTCTATAGCAGATCAACATCAGATGGATGCAAATAATCAACATCAAAGTAATAGTAGTTATTCTCCTTCTGGAGGTGGACATATAATAAGTGAGTCTTATTGTAATGCTACATATCAATCAATAACTCCAAATGATTTTATAGTTTCACCAATGCAAGTGGAACCAACTGAGTCAACTACATTTGAATTTTATGCGAGATCTAAATCTTCTGGATATAAATATGCAGGGGAACACTTTGGAGTATTTGTATCTACAAGTGGAAATGCTACTTTAGGTGAAAATGATTTTGAAACTAAAGATGGATGGGAATGGACATTCCCAACTACAGCTCCAACAGCAAAATCAGGACAAAGAGGCGGTGATACTAGAGGAGATGTTGTGACAATAGATGGTACAGTAGGTGATTATGTGAAGGCAGGTTCTTCTAACTATGTTCCTATTAACACAAAGTACGCATACTCAACATCTCAACAAATATATCTTGCTGAGGAATTAAATGGCTTGACAAATGGAAGTAAGATTACAAGTGTCGCATTTAATGTAAAAACTATTGGTACGACATATACAAGAAAGATAAAAATTTATATGGCTAATATTACTGCTGATAGATTTGATGCAACTACAAAAAAACCTTTCTTGATGAATGAGAGTGATTTGGTTTATGAAGGAACAATTGTAATGTCTGCAACAGGATGGTATACTTTGAATTTAAATGAAGAATTTGAGTACACTGGTAACAATGTTTTATTGTGTGTGTATGATTGTACAGGTACAGCTGGATCTGGTAATGTAACTTTTTCAGCATATAGACCTAATAAAAGAGATGATAGCAATACATTGATACTTAGACAACTTTATAAATATGCAGGATTAGCGTATGATCCAACATTGCAATCCACTGCTGAAACAACATTTACATGTCCAAATGTTACTAGTTCCACTGGTTACAACTCTTTAAGTTGGGTTCAGTTCACATTTGTAACAGATGGAGACGGCGGCGACACTCCAGTGGATCCAGAACCAGAACCTGTAAAACCAACAATCTCTGTTAATAAAACACAATTCACAGCTGACAATTCAGACTATGTTACATTCACAGTAACACCTGATGATGCTGAAATTTGGTACACAACAGGAACTCAAAATGCAGTTCAACTTACTACAAATGACAAGTCATTCAAGACAAGCACTGCAGGTAAATATAGTTTCTACGCTAAGAAAGACGGTGTAACTTCTGATGCTATCGAAGTTGAAGCTGTTGCCCCAGTTGTTGAAATTACTACAGATGCTCTAAAATGGACTCGTTATAGTGTAGATTTAGAATCATACAAAGGTCAAAAAATTTGGATTGCTATAAGACATTTTAATTGTGAAGATAATATGGCAATGGCAATTGACGATATTACAATATCTAATGTTAATTTCAGCAGTCTTGTAACAAACACATCATCATTCTCTGTATCTGTAAATCCATCAATCAACACATTCGGTGGCAGTGGTGCATGGAACGTTGCAAGCAACTGGAGCAAAGGTTCAGTGCCAACAGAAACCGAAGACATCATCATCGATGGCAATGCTACAATTGAAAGCGGCAGCATTGTAGCTAAGTCTATCACAATCAATAGCGGTTCTTTGACAATCAACAGTGGCGCTACTTTAACAGTCAACGGATTATTCTTGAACGCAAATCCTAAGGCTTTCATCATCAACGATGGCGCACAAGTATTCCAAAACAATGATAATGTAGTAGCTACATACAATATGCTCATCGACAGACCAATGTCATGGGGCAACGACCACCAAGGCGGCTGGCAATTTATCTCATCTCCAATTACCAACGCTAAGATAGATGGCTTCAAACCTGAAAGCGAAACAGACTACGACTTGTTCAAATATGACGGAACTCAAGAGTTGCAATGGATTAACCATAAAAACCACGGCACTGACTTCGAGACAACATTCCAACAAGGACGCGGTTATATCGTTTCTTATGAAGCTGAAACAACAGCAGAATTCGAAGGTATCATCAACAATGCTAGAACATTCTCATTCACAGATGTTAAAGCATTCGACGCTGAAAACCATTACAATAACTTCTACCTCTTGGGTAACCCATTCATGTTCAATATGGATTGGACTAACATGACAGTGAGCGACGTTTATAATGGTTACGCAACAATCAGCAATGTTGACGGTTCTTACGATTATCACACAAGCGGAACAATCAATGTTGGCGACGGCTTCATGGTTAAGTCAACAGGATTTAATCCAGAACTTACTTACAATCATAATGTAAGAACTCGCATTGAAAAACACGAAAGCCTCGACATCTCTGCTTCAAATATCTATGGTAGCGACAACGTAATCATCAACCTCGCTGGCCAAGAAGAAGAAGGCTTCACAAAACTCGATAACCTCAACGAAAACATCGCTGAAATATATGTAGAAAATGCAGGTACAAAATACGGTATCTTCAGCTTTGACGAAGATGTTAATGAAGTTAAATTAGGATTCCGCGCAGCAAAACCAGGAACTCACATCATCAGAGTCAATGCTGACGGCAACTTCGAATATGTAACTCTCGTAGATAATATTACAGGAAAAGAAGTAAATATGCTTGAAGGCGAATATGCTTTCACAGTATATTCAACAGAAGAAGGTAAAGGCCGCTTCTCTATTAAATTCTGTAAGAAAGCTACATCAGAAGAAAACTTCGTTTACCAATCAGGTGATGAACTCATCATCGAAGGCGATGGATTAGTACAAATCATCGATGTGATGGGTAGAGTAGTTTACAACAATGAATTGAATGGCACTTCAAGAATCAATGTCGGCCATTTAAATGAAGCAGTTTATATTGTACGCCGTGTGAACGGAAATGATATAAAAACCCAAAAAGTCTTGGTCTTTTAATTAAGACAAACATTCAACAAATTCAACACTTCGGAGCATCGCATGTATGTGCGGTGCTCTTTTTTTTAACAAAATGTGAACATTATCATAATATTTTGTATATTTGCCCCCTAAAATTTAAAGTTGCATTAATATAGCTATTATGAAAAAAATATTTGTACTTGTAGCAAGTCTGTTCTTGTGTACATTATTTGCAAATGCACAGAACAACGTAATTGACAATGAATTACAGAAAATCTTAAACCAAAAAGGTAACGACTACATCGACGTCAACATCATGTTTAAATCACAGATGACGACCGATGATTTCGCAGTCTTGAACTGCAAAAGCGACAGCAAAGAAGTGCGTCGCGAACTCATTATCAACGAATTAAAGAAATTCGCAGAAAAATCCCAAAGAGACGTCATGTCTGTCATCAACGCTGAAGAAAGAAGCAACAGCGTTATTGACATCAAGACACACTGGATTGCCAACTTCATCAACTGTAAGGCAAAACGTGACGTCATCTATCAATTAGCATCACATCCTGATGTGGCTTCAATCATTTATAATGCTAAAGAAGACACATTTTGTGGTATTGAAAGCGAAATAGAAAGCCGTGGCACTCAAGCCTCATCAGCTACTATTGCAGAACATGTTACACAAGTCAAGGCTGATAAAGTATGGGACTTGGGTTACACTGGTAAAGGCGTCGTCGTAGCAGTTCTCGACTCTGGTGTCAATACAAACCACGTCGACATTAAGAACAATTTATGGGATGGCAACGCACAACACGGATATAATGTCGTTAATCCAGGACAACTCCCATCAGACCACAGCGGTCACGGAACACACTGCTCTGGTATCATAGCTGGTGACGGAACAGGCGGAACGATGACTGGTATAGCACCTGACGCACAAGTGATGTGTATCAAGATACATGACGCCACAGGTTTAAGTCTCAGCCAGTTTATAACAGGTATAGAATGGGCAGTAGAAAAAGAAGCAGACATTTTAAGTATCTCTCAAGGTTTTAAAAAAACATCAACTGCTATTACCGATGCAGGTAGAGCTACTATGCGTGCTACTTTTGAAACTCTTTTGGAAATGAATATCGTAGCAGCAGTAGCAGCAGGTAATGAAGGTAACGACTTAGCAACATTGGCAGTTCCTCATAACGTACGTACTCCTGGTAACTGTCCTCCACCATGGATTCATCCTGACCAACAAGCTAACGCAAGCGGAACCTCAAGCGTAATTAGCATTGGTGCTGTCGACAGTAACAATTCCGTCATCGGATTGTCATCCCATGGTCCTGTAACATGGCAAGACATCCCTGATTATAACGACTATCCTTATAATCCTGGCATCGGTCTTATCCGTCCTGACATCTGTGCGCCTGGACATTTATTAGTATCTCTTGATAATGCCACTAGTGGATATAGAAAATCATCAGGAACATCACAAGCAACTCCTTGCGTTGCAGGTGTTATGGCTCTTATGTTAGAGAAAAACCCTAACCTCACTCCAGCTGACTTATGTAGAATCATTGAAACAACAGCATCTAACAAACCTGCTACTAAAAACAATAGCATAGGTTCTGGCGTAATCGACGCTTTAGCTGCTGTGCAAGCTGTTAACTTCAACACATCCGATCCTGTTATAAACCTTTATTCTTTCACCAGAAATCTAACAGCAGGCTCAAACCTTGACTTCGAACTTTCTTTCATTAACGACGGTGGAAGCTCAAGCTCTGCAAATGCAAATGTGACAATCTCAACAAATGACGCTTATACCACTATTGTGTCAGGTAGTAAAAACTACAGCTCAATGACTGCTGGTGCAACAGCTACAGCAACATTCGTCATAAGCATCGACCCATTAGTGGAAGATAATCATATCGTTGAACTCACAATAAATGGTTTTAGCAAAACTTATAACGTTAAGATAAATATTTCTAACGAATTTGTAGCTCCTGTAGTTAATGCAACAGCAAACGGAACTAATGTCAACTTGACTTGGAACGCTACAAATAACGCAACAAGCTACAATGTTTATCGCGATGGAGCATACCTCACAAACACAACATCTACATCTTACACAGATTCTGGCTTGGAATTCGGTACAGTTTACGCTTATTCTGTAACTTCAAAACGTGGTGATTTAGAATCTGAACATTCTCTTAACGCTCGCATACAAACAGAAGACAACCCTGACAGACCTTCTCCAACAAATGTCGTAGCTAATAACGGAACAGTAACTTGGACAAACGGAGCAGAAAGCGAAGGTTCTAACATCTACAGAAAAGATTATTTGGCAGGCACAGAAACAAGCATTGCTACAAATGTAAATGGAACTTCATACACAGATAACACTTGGAATTCTTTAGAAGACGGCGTTTACCAATATGGCGTTGCTAATACTTATGCAGCAAATGAAAAGATTTACGAAGAAGGTTTTGAAAATACTACCCTTACAAATGACGTAAATACATATACGAATAGTGATGCTATTTGGTACTATTATTATGACGGAAGTAAGCCAAACTACTCATGGACAACTGCCACAATCATTACAAGTGGTGCAGTAAACACTCCAGTAGAATTCGAGGCACACTCAGGAAAAGCAGCATTCATAAATTCTACCTCCTATAATGCTTTACCATATTATTTGGTATCACCTAAATTGAATTACACTCAACATAATGGAAGTAATGTAAAATTGTCATTCAAGTACATCACTCCAGCTTGGGGAAAAGACATCAACACTTTGAAAGTGATGTTAAGTAGAGACACTCATACAGGTACTTGGGAAGAATTATGGTCAAGCAACAAAGATGTTCAAGAATGGACAGATGTAGAAATTAACTTGAGTGCATACGTTGGACAACAATTCTACATCGCATTCGTAAACGTTGCTGGTTATGGTTATTGCACCGGCGTTGACAATATCAGCATCGCTGTTGAAGGCAGTGCAGAATCTAGAATTGAATGGTCAGAACCAGTTGGTAAAAACGTTAATATGTTCGTTCAAGATGGTAACTGGTTTAACACAGACAACTGGACAGCAAAACGTTTTCCAAACGAAAACGATGCAAAAGTCATTATTGATGCTAACGCTACAATAGAAAGCGGAAATATCAATGTTAACTCATTGGTTATTAACGAAGGCAAAACATTGACAATTAACGATGGCGTTATCTTGAATGTTACTGGTGATTTTGCAAATACAGACGCTGACGCTTTCATCATCAACGATGGCGCACAAGTATTCCAAAACAACGAAGATGTTGCAGCAACATTCAGAATGAACATCAATAACCCAGACGAATGGGGCACAAACAAAACAGGATGGCAATTCATCGCTTCACCATTGAAATATTCAAAGATTTCAGATTTCGTTCCTTCATCATATTCAGATTATGACTTGTATAAATATGACGGAACAAAAGATTTGGAATGGCTCAACCATAAAGATGACACTTATGAACCAGAAGTGCCAACAGCACCTCAAAACCTCTTGGCTGAACCAACAGGCACTTCAACAATAGCATTGTCATGGAACACTGTTGAAGGTGCAACAAGCTATAATGTTTATAATGGTGATAATTTTATTAGTACTACAAACAACACATACGAGATTATTACAGGTTTGGCAGCTGGCACAGAATATTGCTATACAGTCACTGCTGTCAATGTAGCAGGTGAATCAGAAAAACCTTCTGCAATATGTACCAAAACAATAACTTTAGCTCCTCAAAACTTAGTTGCTAACATGGCAAGTCAGAGTTCAATAGTCTTGTCATGGAATGCTGTATCAGGCGCAGAACTCTATAATGTATACAAAGATGATGAAAAGATTGCTAGTGTAACATCAATGTCTTATACAGTAAACGGCTTAAATCCAGCAACTGAATATTGTTTCACTGTTACATCCGTTGGTTCTGAATTCCTCGGAATAGAATCTGCAAAATCTACACCAGCATGTGCTACAACAGATATAACAGTACCTACTGCTCCTCAAAATGTAGCATTAGTAGCAACAAGTCCTTATTCTGTAAAACTGACATGGGATGCAGTGGCAGGTGCTGCAAGCTATAATATTTATTTGATTATTGGCACTTTAGAGGTTCCTAATGTTGAAGGAACAGAATACATTTTCGATGGTCTCACTCCAGGAATGGGATATTGTTACGCGGTATCAGCAGTTAATGCAAAAGGTGAATCCAATCAAACTGGATCTAATGAAGTCAATACACCTCTTCCAACACCAGAAGCTCCTCAATTAACTGCTACAGCTGTTGGTTCTACAGTAGAATTGACATGGAACGACCCTGCTTATGCAACAACTTATAAAGTATATGACGAGGAAGGTCTCGTAGATGAAGCTATATCTTCAACAACTTATACAGTTTATGACTTAGAAGCAGGAGAACACTGTTTTACAGTAGTTGCAGTTAATGCAGAAGGCAGCGAATCTAGCGCATCAAATAAAGCTTGTGCAATAACTACAGCACAAGACCCAGACACTCCAATAGCAGAAAATGTAATAATTGGCGACGGCAACAGTACAAGTACTGCTCTTCCTATCTATTCAAATTGCGCTTATTCAATCTCACAACAGATATACACCAGAGGAGAGATAGGACAAACAGGAAGTATCAAAGCCGTATCATTCAAATATAAGAGTGGCTTGTCAGAACCTTGCACACGTACTGTTAAAGTATATCTTCAACAAACCACAAAAGCATTCTTTACAAGTGGCACAGACTGGGTATCTATGACAAATGCTGATTTGGTTTATGATGGCGACATCACTATCAATGGCATTGCCGACGAATGGGTACGCGTCAAATTAAATACTCCATTTGAATATACTGGAAACAACTTGGTTGTCTGCGTTTATGACTATACAGGCATAGCTAATAACTCAATAACATTCGCTGCGGACCAAATAAATGAGTTGAAAGGAATGTCTTATTATAACACGATGTTCCCAAACCCACTCGACCCATCTGATGTGAATAAAACAGGTTACTATAACCCAATAAAAAGAAACCAAATTCGTTTCTCATTTGTTACAGGCAACGAACCTGCAATACCAGCAGCTCCAACAAACTTGATTGCTACATGTAGCCAAGAAATGCCTACTGACGATGTATATACAAATGCAATCACTTTGACATGGGATGCAGATGCTACAGCTGAAATCTATCATATCTATGATGCAGAAGGCACTACTATAGGTCAGACAAGCGAAACAACATTCACTATTGAAGGTTTAGAATGTGCAACAAGATATTGCTACTATGTAAGCGCTGAAAATGAAGCAGGAGAAGGCGTTCAAGCTGAAGTATGTGCAACAACTATCACTGCAAGACCTCAAAACGTGGTTGCAAGATCAACAGATCTTACAACTATCAGCTTGTCATGGTATCCAGTTGCTGGCGCAACAAGCTATAACATCCACTTTGGCGAAGGCAACATTATTGGCAACACAAGCGAGCTTTCTTATGAAGTGACAGGTTTGGAAACAGGAAACACATATTATTATTCTGTAACAGCCGTTAACGAAGGCGGTGAATCTCAAAACTCAGAAAGAGCCGGTGCCACAGCTGGCGACATAGAAATTGAAATGTGTAAGATATATTTTAATTTAAGAGATAATTATGGCGATGGTTGGGATAGTGGAACTAAATTAATAGTTTCTTATGGAACAACTACAAAAGAATACAAAGTGCCTTATAGTTCTCAACTAAATTCAAGCAATTATGAAAACACAGAAATTTTGGAAATTCAAAAGGGCACTGAAGTTACTGTAACTTTCGTAGGAACATACAACTTGAATGAAAACTCATTTGATATTATTTGTGAAAACGGCACAGTGCTTGTCTCTGCAGCAGAAGGTACATTAGCAAACGGTGATATATTTCCATTCACAGCAGATTGTACACCTAAAGCGCCAAATGCACCTGAATTAACAGCCGAAGCAACTGGTGTAACATCAATTGCTTTGACATGGAATAGTACGTTAAATACAACAAGCTATAACGTTTACCAAGGTGCTGCAAGAATTGCTACTGGTTTAACAGCAACATCTTATAATGTTGAAGGATTAAATCCAAGTACAGATTACTGCTTCTCAGTTACAGCAGTTAACGAATACGGCGAATCAGAAGCATCAGAAGATTGTGCTAGAACAAATGATGCTCCAACAGTTCCTCAAAACTTAGTTGCTACAGCTACAGGCTCTTCAACAATCTCTTTGACATGGAATGAAGCTGCAAATGCAACAAGCTATAATGTTTACCAAGGTTCTACACAAATTAAAACTAACGTAACAGGAACATCTTGCACAATTACCGGTTTAGCAGCAGAAACAGAATATTGTTTCTCAATCACATCTGTTAATGGCAGCTTTGAATCTGCAGCAACAGCAGCAGCTTGTGCAACAACTGAAAAAGAAAAAGTGTTAATAGACGTAGTTGTTGAAACTGGCACAGATAAGAATCCTATTGTAAATGGCAATTATTATTTGCCAGTATACGACTATAGAGCTTATTCAATGTCACAACAAATTTACACAGCTGAAGAATTAGGTGTTAGCGGTGGTAAAATTAATAGTGTTGCTTTCAAATTGGGTAATAGTGTAATGTCCGTAACAAAACAATATGAGGTTTATATTACAAACACTACACTTAATACATTCAATGGTTATAATTTTGTTTCTGTAAGTGAAAATGATAAAGTATTTGAAGGTGGTGTTACTATTTCAGGTATTATGAACACATGGTATACGATTAACTTTGATAAATCATTTGACTATACTGGTGATAATATTATTATTACAGTATATGATAAAACAGGAACAGATTATGGTACTTACCATACCTTCTATAGATATACTGCTTCAGGAAGATCTTTATATAAATACGGTAGTAGCCCATATGATATGTCAAATTTAGGTACGGGTTCTTCACAATCTTATGTAAGTCAAGTTCAACTTGGTATGTCAGTTGACCCAACTCCAACAGCACCACAAAACTTGGTTGCTACAGCTGAAAGTTCTTCATCAATCTCTTTGAGTTGGAACCCAGTTTTGGTCGCTACAAGCTACAATGTTTATAAAGGTTCAGAATTCGTAGCAAATGTAACAGGAACAACATGTACAGTTCAAGGTTTAGCAGCTTTAACAACATACTGCTATAAAGTTACATCTGTTAACGAATTGGGAGAAGAATCAGAAGCAACAGCAGAAGTTTGTGCAACAACAAAAATGTTACCACCATCAGCTCCTGCAAACTTAGCCGCAACATCAAATGGAGAAAATTCAATTGTATTAACATGGAATGCATCAGCAACAGCAACAAGTTATAATGTTTACCAAGGTGGCAATTCTGTTGCAACAGGAGTAACAGGAACAACATACACTGTTGAAGGATTGGATGCAGGAACAGAATACTGCTTCACAGTGAAAGCTGTTAACTCTGGCGGTGAGTCTGCTGCATCAAATGAAGATTGTGCTGAAACAGATGCGTTTAGTGGTTGTTATGTAATCTTCACTTTAAATGACAGCTATGGTGACGGTTGGAATAATAACTATTTGGAAATTTCATATAGTGGAACTACTAAAAGAATAGAATTTGTAGGTTCAGGACAATCTTATAAAACAAAAACAGAAACTTTAGCAATCCCACAAAATGCTGAAATGACAATAACATATTATGGAACAGGTAGCTATCAATCTGAAAATACATTTACTGTCAAATACGAAGACGGCAAAGTAATCCATAATCAAACCTCATGTTCTTCTGGCACAATTAGCTATAATTATGTAATAAATTGTACACCTGTAGTTCCAAATAAACCAGAATTAGCAGCTGCACCAACAGGTGAAACAACTATAGAGTTGAAAATGTCAGCAGCAGGTGCAGAAACTTATAATATCTACCAAGAAGGAGCTATAATTGCAACAGGTGTAACAGGAGATACTTATGTCGTTAGTGGCTTATCAGCAGGCACAGAATACTGCTTTACAGTTGTCGCTGTTAACGAAGTAGGAAATTCAGAAATATCAGATGAAGCTTGTGTTACAACACATGCCGCAGGTACTACAATAGTTCCAATAGGTGATGGTACTATTGCTCAATTATCAGTTCCTACATATAATTATGCTCCTTACAAATACACATTATCACAACAAATTTATACACAAAGTGAAATAGGTGTAACATCAGGAAGTATCAAGGGTATTTCTTTCCACCATGCTACAGGTAACAATAATGTCCGTGATATCGTTGTATATATGCAGAATGTAGATAAAGCATCATTTAGTGGAAATTATGATTGGTGTGTATTCTCAGATTCAGATATAGTATATCAAGGTACATTTAACTTTGGTATGGCAGGAGATTGGGTAACAATCTATTTCCAAAATGAATTTGAATATACAGGTGGAAATATTGCCGTTACAGTTTATGACCAAACAGGAACTAACTATGGTTATTCACAGGATATTTGCGATAAATTCTATAGTTCACAAATAAATGAATGGAGAGGTTTGTATTATTGTAGTTCAAATTCTGCATTAAATTTAGCCAATGTTTCAACATTCTATGGATCTGCAGTAAATACTGGTAGATATGGATCTCCAGCAAATGTATACTACATCAATAACATCAAACTTACAATAGGACCATCTTCAGCTAAATCAGTTGCTCCAGTAGCAAAGATGACAGACGTCAAGGGTGGTTTCGAAAAGGTATCAGCATTTGGCACTTCTTCTGGCACAGAACTCAGCAAGTTCGAGACAGAATTTGAACAAGGCGTAGGTTACCTCGCTTCATACGAAAATGAAACAGTGGCTACATTCAAAGGTATCCTCCACCATGAAAAGTCTTACGAATTTAACTTAGGCTATAACAGCGAAGATGAACTCTCTAACTATTACTTGCTCGGTAACCCATTCTCATTCAATATGAACTGGGCTAACACAACTGCAAATGACTTGGCTAACGGCTATGCAGTGGTTAATGAACAAGGCGGTTACAATTATCTGACAAGCGGCGAAATTAAAGTCGGTGACGGTTTCTTCGTAAAAGCTATAGGTTCAAATCCAACATTGTCATACAACCAAAGAAGCAGCAGAAACATCGAAGAAGTAAGCTCATTGAATGTCATCGCTTCTGGTAAGGCTGGTAACGACAACGTCATCGTAAACCTCGCAGGTGAACAAGAGGGCTTCCCTAAGATTAAGAACTTCAACGAAGACATCGCTTTGGTTTATGTCTTAGAAAACGGCGCTCCTTATGGTATCTATAACTGCAACAGCGACGCTCTTGAGGTAGAACTTGTATTCAAGGCAAAACGTATGGGAGAATATAACATCCATATCGAACCAACAGGCGAATTCAAACATGTTGTATTGGTTGATAAAATCAATGGTGTTGAAACAGATATGTTGACAAGAAGTTATTCATTCACAACAACACCACAAGAAAACGGCAATCGCTTCGTATTGAAATTCGCTAAGGGTAACAGCACAGTTGAACAAGACAAGTTCGCTTTCATGTCAGGTGAAGAACTTATCTTCAACACAGACGGTGTTGTACAAATCATCGATGTGATGGGCCGCGTAGTTTATAGCAGTGAAGTCACAAGCGACAACAATAGAATAAATGTAAGCAATTTCAGTCAAGCTGCATATGTGGTTCGCTTGATAAACGGCGACGGTGCTAAGACACAAAAGATCGTGGTTTATTGATAAGATATAAAATCTTATAAATATTAAAAATAGAGACGGAGACGTCTCTATTTTTTTGTGTTTTGGTAGAGACGTCACCCCTGTGGCGTCTCCGGGGATGAGGAATATTCGGGAATCGTGATTTAGAGACGTTGCGGATGTGAATCCAGAAGTCCGTTAAATTATGGAACCCGAAGAGACGCCACGGGAGTGACGTCTCTACATGGGGGCGATTGATAAAATGTCGATTGTTTTTTTATGATGGAAATTGGTAGAGACGTCACCCCTGTGGCGTCTCATGAATCCAGGCATCCGTTGAAATCAGGAATTCGAAGAGATGTCACGGATATGAATCCAGAAGTCCGTTAAATTATGGAATCCGAAGAGACGCCACGGGAGTGACGTCTCTACATGGGGCGATTAATAAAATGTCGATTGTTTTTTTTGATGGAATTTGGTAGAGACGTCACCCCTGTGGCGTCTCAGGGGATGGGGAATGTGCGGAATCCAGTATTTGTAATTGTAAAAAAAAGAGACGATTTCTCGTCTCTATATTGTTATTTGTTAATTGTCAATTTAAATTGGCGAAGTTTCTTGTTGAAGCTCCATTTCACATCGGAAATCCATCTTCTGATGAATTCGGTGAAATCCACAAAGTACATATAACTGAAATAGTAGAAAATGCAGCTTGCTGAAGCCATTTCCCAAGGAAGTTTGCAGAATGTCAAGACGATGCATAATGTCGTCAACAAAGGATGTAATATTGTTTCAACAGCGAAACTTACTGTATTGCCCCAAGCTTTGTCTTTGAAGACATTTTTCAAAATCATGGTGATTAACCATATTGGCAGGTTTGCCACTGCAGAAACAAGGTAGAAAGGAAGTCCTAATAATGTGACTAAAGTCTTCCATAACGCGGCGTGACAAGGTTTTTCTTTGGTGACGGATGTTACGGAGATACCTTTTTTCTTACGTTTCTTTATGAATTTGTTGACTTTTTCAAAAGTCTCCTGTGCTTTTTCAGGCTCTTTTTCTTTCCATTCTAGAATTTCTGTGATAATCTTCTGATTACGTTTTAAACGTTCTTCTAAGCTGCCATTTAGCCCTGATTTTATCTTGGTCATTTCCCAGATGGCTTCGTAGTTTTCTTCGTTATCAGGGATATAAGAAATTTGTTTTGACAATTTTTTGGTCAACAACTCACGAAGTTTATTCATGACGACGGCTTCGTTTTCGTCTTTGTTTTGATTGACGAATCCCGTCACGTTGATTGGTTCGCCTATATTGATGAGTGCTGTTGAGCGATAGCGGAAATAATCGCCGTATTCTATGCCAATAGGGATGATATATACTGGTTTTTCGTGACCGAATTCTTCGTTAGCTTTAAAAGCGATGTGGAATATTCCTTTGCTGAGTTGGCGGAGAGAATGCTTGGTTCTGTGTGCAGCTTCTGGGAAAAGGAAAAGTTTTACTTCGTCGTGAATGACATCGGAAGCTTTTTCGATAATTTCAGCATTATTGTCTTTCACACTCTTATAACCATCGCGGATACGATAAATAGGAAGAATGCGTAAGAAATGCATAATCTTTGCGATGAATGCTTTCTTGAAAATGTCGCCACGAGCGATAAATACTTTTTTTTCGCGTGTCATGCTAAGCAACACCAAGGCATCCATCAATGTGTTGGTGTGATTTGCGGCGAAGATACATGCAGCATTTTGTGGAATATTCTCCAAACCAACCACTTCGTAACGACGAAAAGATTTTCTTAAATGATGATCGATAAATGGTCTTAGAAATGAATATAATTTATTGTCATCTTGAATTTTTCCCATGATTTTATGCTTTTATGATGAAACCACAAATTTAAAAAAATCATTTAATAACGGGCGATATTTTTAATTATGAATTATTATAAAATCATGATTTTTTTATGAGACGACATGGAATTGCAATTTCCGGAATCCGTTAATTTTAGGAATTTGGTAGAGACGTCACCCCTGTGGCGTCTCAGGAATCCAGAAAATCGTTGAAATCAGGAATTCGAAGAGATGTCACGGATGTGAATCCAGAAGTCCGTTAAATTATGGAACCCGAAGAGACGCCACGGGAGTGACGTCTCTACAATGGGCGATGGTGACAAAGTCGATTGTTTTTTTATGGATATTCTTTATAAATATGATGTGTTTTTATAATAGAGAATTTGGTAGAGACGTCACCCCTGTGGCGTCTCATGAATCCAGGCATCCGTTGAAATATGGAATTTGAAGAGACGTCACCCCTGTGGCGTCTCAGGAATCCAGGAATCCGTTGAAATCAGGAACCCGAAGAGACTCCACGGGAGTGACGTCTCTACATGGGGCGATGGTGAAAAAATATTAACTTTTTTATTATAGAAATATGTTGTATTTTTGGCATATCAAAAACCAAAAAAAATGTCAAATAATCTTTTTAGGAATAAATATAGGATTCCATCAGCTCGTGCAGAATGGCATGATTACAACATTGGATATTATTTCATAACGATATGTACAGATAAACGTATTCATTATTTCGGAGAAATAATTGATAGACAGATGGTGTTGTCTCAGATTGGCAATTGTGCAGATTCTTATTTGAAAGAATTGCATTTGTTTTATGATGATGTAGGGATATTGTCATATGTCATTATGCCGAATCATGTTCATCTGCTTGTCGCCATTGAAAAGGGAAAGAAAAAGGTAAAAAATGTTAATGACGATATGAATGAGAAGATGCAACAAACTGCGAATAAATGTGGAAGATTGTCGCATGTTATTTCCAGATTTAAATCGTTTGTGACGCAATACGCAAGAAACAACGACCTTCCATTCATGTGGCAAACCAGGTTTTACGACAGAATTATAAGAGATTATTCGGATTTTATTGTGGTAGAACATTATATTGATAATAATGTCATTAAATGGCAAAATGATGAACATTATACGCTATCTGACCAATGATGTTAAATTCCATTTATAAATAAAATACATTTTAATAATAGAGAATTTTGTAGAGACGTCACCCATGTGGCGTCTTCGGGAATGAGGAATGTTCGGAATTCAGGATTTATAAAAAAAGCGAGCAGAAATCAATTTCTGCTCGCTTTTTATGAATTCTAAAGTCTTCTTAAAGGTTTGCTTTAAAATACTCGGTGATTTTTGTTATAAGGTGAGCTCTGTCAGGACCATAGACATTGTGGTCGTGACCTGGATAGACGAAGTAATCCAATTGTTTTCCGTTTTCGATGCAGTTTTGAACGAATACCAAAGAATGTTGCCAAAGAACGACAGGGTCAGTGGTGCAGTGGATTATCATCAATTTACCTTCGAGTTTATCTGTTTTGTTTTCAAGGCTTGTGAGTTCGTAGCCTTCTGGATTTTCTTCTGGAGTGTCCATATAACGTTCGCCGTACATCACTTCATAATATTTCCAGTCCATCACAGGACCGCCAGCTGTTGATACTTTAACATCTTCTGGATAGTTGATTTTCATGTTTGTACTCATAAAACCGCCGTAGCTCCAGCCGTCAGTTCCGATGCGGTCAGCGTCGACGTAAGGGAGTGTTTTAAGATAATCGATGCCGACTTTTTGGTCGCGCATTTCTGCTTGTCCGCATTGACGGTGAATCACTTGTTCGAAAGCCTCACCACGATCTGCAGAACCTCTGTTATCCAAAGTGAAGACGATGAAACCTTCTTGTGAAAGATAATGTAAGAAGATGCCAGCACCTGCAGTCCATGAATCTGTAATCATTTGTGCGTGTGGACCGCCGTAAACGTAAATCACCACTGGATATTTCTTGTTTTCGTCGAAGTTATAAGGCTTGATGAGACGAGTGTAAAGAGTCTGTCCGTCTTCTGCTTTCAAAGTGCCGAGTTCGATAGTGCCGATGTTATATTCTTTCAAAGGATCTGTGGCTTCATGTAAACGTTTGACCATCTTGCCATTAGCATCCATGATGTCGATGTTTCTTGCTACTTCTGTACTTGAATAAGAATCGATGAAATATTTTCCAGAAGCACTTGGCATTACACTGTGTGTTCCGTGTAATTTGCTGATTTTTACTTTTTTGCCATTCTTGATGTTATGTTTGTAATAATGACGTTCCAATGGACTTACTTCTGTTGAAGTGTAGTAAATGTTGTCGCCTTTTTTGTCGAAACCTTCAAAAGATGTGATGACGAAGTCGCCTTTTGTGATTTGTTTAGCTTCTTTTGTGATTGTATTGTGTTTCCAAACGTGATAGAAACCATCGCGTTGTGCGAGCCATAAGAACTCTTTAGTGCTGTTTGGCAAGAAATGAGCTGGACCAACAGGCTCTACATATTGCTCGTCTCTGTCTTCGAAAATTGTTTGTAAATATTCGCCGTTCAATGCGTTATATTCGTTGAACTGAAGATGGTTTTGTCCGCGGTTCAATACGCCGATATAAATCATTTCGTTGTTAGGATTCCATGTTATTGATGTAAGGTATTGATCAGCTGGATCTTCTGTCTTGACAACGATTTCTTCACCATTTTCTGTGTCATAAATTTTTAATGTGACTTCGTGACTTGTCATGCCAGCCATTGGATATTTGATAGGTTTTGCTTCAGCGACGCGTGTGGTGATGTCAACCAAAGGATAGTCAGAAACCATACTTTCATCCATTGAATAATAAGCGAGTTTGCTTCCGTCTGGTGACCAGAAAATACCGCCGTCGATGGCGAATTCGTTACGGTGAACTGATTGACCTGCAATAACATGAGCTGCGTTGTCTGTTACTTGTACTTGTTTTTCTCCATCGGCATAATATAAATTATTGTCGATTGTGTAAGCGACTTTTAAAGATGGAGTTGTTATTGTGTGATTTTCAGCATTTGCTGGAACTTCTGCAACTTTCTTGATATTTTTTGCTTTTATGTTAAGAATATTAAGGTCGACATTATTTGTGTTTTGGTTAAAACTATAATAATAAGCTTTTTCGGTGTCGAGCCAAGTCAAGTTAGGAAGACGTTTGATGCTGTCCATTCCAGCTTGATTTAAGTATGAATTGATTTGGTCTAAAGTTAATAAAATGTTTGCGTCTTTAGCATTAACATCTTGAACCATAAGGTTGTTGTTTTCTGTGAAAATGTATTTGTCAGAACCAGTCAACCAATTTACGTTTTTGCCTACAGGGTAGATGCTGCGATTTTGATACGCTGCGTCCATAGGAGTAAGCATTTTCTTTTCCTGTGCAAATGATGATATTGCTAATGAAACCAATGCGATTAATACTAATGTTCTTCTCATAGTGTTATTGTATTTTAATTATGAATTATGCATTATGAATTATGAATTGCCATTGTGCACTGCCTCTGCGAATTCCTGAAGTCGTTCGGTGCTTTTTTCTAAAGCATTGCCAATCACGATGATGTCTGCTCCAGCTTTAACAGCGATGGCCGCTTTTTCAGGAGTGTTGATGCCACCGCCAACGATGAGTGGAACCTCAATGGTTCGTTTTACTTTGCTGATCATTTCTGCCGAAACAGGATTCTTAGCTCCAGAACCTGCATCTAAATATATGATTTTCAACCCCAACATCTCGCCAGCAAGAGCTGTACACATGGCGATGTCGTCTTTGTCGTGAGGTATTGGCGTAGTGTTGCTCATATAAGAAACCGATGTCTGGCAACCACCGTCAATCAGCATATAACCTGTCGGAATTATCTCATTACCATAAAGTTTCAAATAAGGAGCAGCTATCACATGGCGGCCGATTAACATCTCAGAATTACGTCCAGAAATAAGCGATAATAATAAAAATCCATCGCACCATTTGCTGATTTGCAACGAATTGCCTGGGAAAATTAAAACTGGAATATCGCTGTGTTCCTTAATCAATTTTATGCAATGGTCTAAACTATCTGTCGTTAACAGACTTCCGCCAACAAAGAAAAAGTCAACACCGACATTTTTTGACTTTTCAACAATGTCGATTATTTCCTTGTCAGTAGGTTTGTCAGGGTCGATTAAAACGACAAACTTTTTCTTGGAAGTGTCTGATAATCTATTATATATACTCATATCTTTTTGAAATGAAATAGTTTACGAAGATAAGATTTTTTTCTTTATGAAAAGCATTAAGAAATATTTTAATTTTGCATCATGGCTGGAATCTACATTCATATCCCGTTTTGTAAAAGCAAATGCGCTTATTGTAATTTTTTCTCGTTGGTGTCGGAAAAGAAAATTGTTGAATATGTCGATGCCTTGAAAAAAGAACTCGTTGCTCGTAAGCAATATCTTGGTAATGAGAAAGTTAAAACTATTTATTTCGGCGGAGGAACACCATCTCTTTTGCCTGTAAAATATATTGACGAAATACTAGGAATTGTTAATGATAATTTTGATTTGATTTCAAATCCGGAAATTACGTTGGAAGCGAATCCTGATACTATCAATAAAGAACAATTATTTGATTTAAAGTCGTTGGGCATCAATAGGATAAGTGTTGGCATTCAGAGCTTTCATGATGATGATTTGAAATACCTCGACAGAAAACATGATTCGAAACATGCTCTGCAAATTATTGACGATTTGAAATGCGTTGGTTTTGAAAAACTTACTCTCGACCTTATTTACGGAATACCGACTTTGACAGAAGAGAAATGGAACAAAAACCTCGATATTTTTTTCTCGACTGGAATATCGCATCTCTCGGCTTATGCTCTCACGGTAGAACCAAAAACAATTCTGGGTCAGCGTATTGAAAAGGGTGATTTGCAAGATGTTAGTGAAGAAGAAACTGTGCGTCATTATAATATTTTAGTCGAAAGAACAAAAGAAAACGGCTTCGAACATTACGAGATTTCTAATTTTGCAAAACCTGGTTGTCGCTCGCAACATAACAGCATTTATTGGAATGATGAAAATTACCTCGGACTCGGTCCGTCGGCTCATTCTTACGACGGAAATTCTCGCCAATGGAATGTCTCCAATCTCACTAAATATATTCAACTTGTTAACGCTGACATTGACGCAGACACTGACGCAGACATGGGGCGTTACTATGAAAAAGAGATTTTATCAAAAGAAGATAAATTTAACGAGTATGTGATGACATCTCTCAGAACATCATGGGGTTGCAATGTCGAGAAAATAGAACGTGATTACGGAAAATCTTATTCAGATTATTTCCAGAAAAACGTTAAAAAATATTTAGAATCTGGAGAAATGTTAAAGAATTTTAACACTTATCACCTTACCGATAAAGGAATGCTCTTCGCCGACGGAATCGCAGCGGAATTGTTTCTTTGACCGTTGACCGTTGAACCAAAGTCAATAGTCAATGGCCAATAGCTAATAGCCAAACGGTATTCTAATTAATTTTCTGTGAATGTAAAACATTGTACTTTTTTTCTTAATTTTACAAACGAGAAAAAGTGAAACTACAGTATTTATAACGTATTAACAATGAGTAATTTACGCAGATTTCTGACCATATTCCTCTTGCTTATCGCTATTATTGTAGCTGCTTTTGAATTTTATAGAACTATTCAATATGCATTCAATGCCTCTGTGAATCAGTTGTATTCTGGATATTTATGGATGGCTGTGGGTCTCGTGGTTTATCTCATTTTTCACAAGTTTATCTTTAGAAAAAACATCGACATCATGCAGACTATGTCGCACGAAGGCGCTCATATGCTCGTCGGAGCTCTTTTCCTAAGAAGAAAAATATATCAGTTTAATGCAAGGTCTTCTGATTCACTTTCTTACAATGATGATTCCTTGGGTTTTGTCAGTAGCGAAATGAAAAACGGACGCATTAGCATAATGTCGACATTGGCTCCATATACGCTTCCTTATATCACTTTCGTACTTCTTTTATTTCGTTTAATGATTAAAAATGAATGCCTTCCGATAATTGATGTCATAATCGGATTCTCACTGATGTTTTATTTTTTATGCTGGAAAAAAGATACACGTCACGACCAAAACGATATTCAAATTTGCGGACATTTTCTCTCTTATCTCTATATCATAACACTCATTCTTTTTAATATTTCATTGATAATCTATTCTGTAAGCGGTGGAATGTCTGACCCAGTGAATATTATCGAAGCAGTGAAAATTTATTTTACACAAACATGGAATGACATCTTGATGATAGTTGATTTAGTTAGGAATTAGGAGTTAGGAATGAAATGCTCACAGCTCAAGGCTCATAGCAAAAAATATTAACAACATAAATTAACAAAAAATGAAAATTAGAAATTTAGTAATGATTTTGACTTTAGGAGTTGCAACAATCAGTTGTGCTGAATCTCCAAAACAAGAAGCTAAAACTAACTACGCTGACCTTACAAAGCAATACGCTAAGGTTCAGTTGACTTCCGACATTTCTCATTTGTCTGATAATGAAAAACAAATGTTGAATTATCTCTACGAAATCGGTAATATCATGGATGACATTTTCTGGACTCAAAACTATGGTGGCGATAAAGAAACATTCTTGAATTCTATTGAAGATAAAGACGCTCGTCTTTTTGCTGAAATCAACTATGGTCCTTGGAATCACTTCGATAACCTCGCTCCATTCCTTCCAGAATACGGCGAAATGCCTCAAGGTGCTGGTTTCTATCCAACTGATATGATAAAAGAAGAATTCGAAGCTTGGGAAAATCCTGATAAAACAAGCCAATACACTTTGATTAAACGTGACGAAAACGGCAAGTTACAAGCTGTTTGGTTCCACGAAGCATACGCAGAACAAATCAATAAAGTCGCTGACTTGTTGAACAAAGCCGCTGACCTCGCTGGTGACGAAGAATTTGCTAACTACTTGCGTCTCAGAGCTAAGGCTGTCTTGACTGACGATTATTTCGAAAGCGATATGGCTTGGATGGACGTCCGTAACAATAATGTCGACTTCGTTGTTGGTCCAATCGAAAATTATGTAGATGCTCTCTATGGCTACAAATCAGCTCACGAAGCTTTCATCTTAATCAAAGACCAAGAATGGAGCAAACAACTCGCTCATTATGCATCACTTCTTCCTTTGTTACAAACACGACTTCCTGTAGCAGAAGAATATAAATCAGAAAAACCAGGTGCTGACGCTGACCTCGCAGTTTACGACGCTGTATTTTATGGCGGCGACTGTAACATGGCTGGCAAGACTATCGCCATCAATCTTCCTAACGATGAACGCGTTCAGCTTCAAAAAGGAACTCGTAAGTTACAACTTAAAAATGCTATGAAAGCTAAGTTTGATAACATTCTCGTTCCTATTTCAGATGTCCTCATGACTCCAGAATCACGCGAAAACGTTAAATTCGAAGCTTTCTTCGCTAATGTCATGTTCCACGAAGTCGCTCACGGTATGGGTATCAAAAACACTCTCGATGGTCAAGGTACTGTACGTCACGCTCTTAAAGAACAATATTCAGCTATCGAAGAAGCTAAGGCTGACATTTTAGGTCTTTACTTAGTCACAAAACTTTCAGAAATGGGTGAATATACAAATTCAACATTAGTAGAAAACTACACAACTTTCATGGCAGGCATCTTCCGTTCAGTACGTTTCGGTGCATCAAGCGCACACGGTAAAGCTAATATGTTGACATTCAACTTCCTTGAAAAAGAAGGCGCATTTACACGCAACGAAGAAGGCATGTATGCTATCAATTTTGAAAATATGAAAGTAGCTGTTGCTAAACTCGGTGGCGAAATCCTTAAAGCTCAAGGTGATGGCAACTACGAATTCGTAAAAGAATGGATTGCTACAGAAGGCGTCATCAAACCAACTCTCCAATCAGACCTCGACAAAGTCAATGGCATGGGAATTCCAAAAGACATCTACTACGAAATGTCTCCAGAACTTCTCATTGGAAGATGAAAGCCGTGAGCTATGAGTTATGAGCCGTGAGCATATAAGTGTTCAAAGCTCAAAACTCATGGCTCAAAGCTCAAAACATAAAAATAAATTTCTCAACAATAAATTAATATCAAAAAAATGAAAAAAACTTTCTTATTTGTTGCCCTCGCTATTTTCTCATTAGTGGGCAAAGTACACGCTGACGAAGGTATGTGGCTTCCTATGTTCGTCGAGCGTTTGAATTATGTTGACATGGAAAAAATGGGTCTTCAACTCACTCCAGAAGAACTCTACAGCATCAACAACAGCAGCTTAAAAGACGCTATCGTAGGTCTTTCAGAAGGCGCAACACCACGCGGTTTCTTCTGCACAGGCGAAATCGTTTCTCAAAACAGCCTTATGTTCACCAACCACCACTGTGGTTATGGCTCAATCCAAAAACTTTCAACTGTTGAACACGACTATTTAACAGACGGTTTCTGGGCAAGAAGCTTTGAAGAAGAACTTCCAGCTGAAGGAATCTCAGCATCTTTCCTCGTTCGTATGGAAGACGTTACAGAACAAATCTTCAGCGTTTTGAACGACACAATGTCATGGGCTGAACGTAACCAAGCTATCGCTGCTAAAGCTGCAGAACTCGAAGCAGCTGCTTCAGAAGATAGCAAATACAACCCAATCATCAAAGGTTTCTTCGAAGGTAATGAATACTATATGTTCGTATATCAAGTATACACAGACGTTCGTCTCGTTGGTACTCCTCCTTCATCAATCGGTAAGTTCGGTGGCGACACTGACAACTGGATGTGGCCACGTCACACTGGCGACTTCTCAATCTTCCGCGTTTACGCTGACGCTGAAGGAAATCCAGCTCCTTACTCACCAGAAAACAAACCTTTAACTCCAAAACATCACCTCCCAATCAGCCTCGATGGCGTTCAACAAAACGACTTCACAATGATTTGGGGCTTCCCTGGCACAACAGAACGTTACCTCACTTCTTACGGTATCGATTATAACGTAGAAACATTCTACCCAATCATCCACGATATCTTCAAACTCCAAACAGACATCATGGACGAATTCATGCAAAAAGACGCTTCTGTTAACATCATGTACGCTGACAACAAAGCTGGTCTTGCTAACACATGGAAAAACTTCGAAGGTCAAATGTTGATGCTCCGCAAGAATAAAGTAGCTGAAACAAAATTAGAACTCGAAAACAAATTCTCAGAATGGGTAAACGCTGACCCAGCTCGCGTTGAAGAATACGGTAACGTATTGAACACATTGGCTGAAACATACGCTGTTCTCTCAGAAGTAAGCGCATCAGTATATTTCCCTAACTATGTTGCTCAAACAGGCGCAATAGGTATTTCAGGAGCATTCACACGATATGTAACAGCTGCTCAAAGCAAAGACAAAGAAGCTATCGCAGCAGCAGAAGAAGCTCTTAAAGGCATCGACTTTGATGTTTTCTTCGCTGAAACATACAAACCATTAGAAGATAAGATGTTAGTTGAAATGTTAAAATTATATTACAACACTTTCAACGCTGAAGCAAATCCTAACTTCTATAACTTGGTAGAAAAGAAATACAAAGGTGATGTTGTTGCTTTAGCTAACGATATCTTGGAAAACTCAAACTTCGCTACTCCAGAATCAATCAAGGCATTCATCGAAAAACCAAATGCTAAGAAAGTTGAAAAAGACCCAGCTTACATCGTGTGCAATGCAATGGTAAATCATTTGGTAAGCGGTCTCGCTCCTTACCGTGCAGCAATGCAAACCGTTGATCAAAACAGCCATCTCTTCGTTAAAGGCTTACGCGAATTCTACGCAGAAACACAACCAGAAAAATCTTTATATCCAGACGCTAACTCATCATTGCGTATGACTTACGGTTCTGTTCAAGATTACCAACCAGCTGACGCTGTTTCTTATGACTATGTTTGTACAGCTAACGGTATCCTCGAAAAATATGTTCCTGGCGACTATGAATTCGACGTTCCACAAAGACTCCTCGACCTCATCGAAGCTAAAGACTTCGGTCAATATGCTGACGAAAACGGCGAGTTAATCGTTTGCTTCCTTTCAACAAACGACATCACAGGCGGTAACTCAGGTAGCCCTATCATGAACAGCAGAGGCGAACTCATCGGTCTCGCATTCGACGGCAACTGGGAAGCTATGAGCGGCGACATCAACTTCGAACCAAGATTACAACGTACAATCAACGTTGACGCTCGTTACGTTTTATTCGTAATCGACAAATTCGCTGGCGCAACAAACCTCATCGAAGAGTTGACAATCGTTAAAAGCGAACCAGCAACAGAAGAAGTTGTAGCTGAATAATTGACCAAATGTAGAGACGTCACTCCTGTGGCGTCTTAAAATAAATATGGTAATGTTGCCAAAAATGGTTGGCAGTTGAGCGAAAAAAAGACAGGTAATGGGCATACAAAACAGCCCAAATTACCTGTCTTTTTTTCTATCCTAAATTTAAAATATTTACCAATATATTCTAATATTGAAGTTCCG
>JAFOBJ010000042.1 GCA_017381865.1 Bacteroidales bacterium | reverse complement strand
CCACGTTCGTTGTCGATTTCTGCTTCTTCAAGAGCGATGAAGCTTGACCAATCGTGGAGGATGAGGAGACATGTGTCGACTAAGCCTGGAAGGTCTGTCTGTACGTTTGTCACCATATAAACAGTTTCGTCAATTGCTGTGTAAGCGTTGAGGTTTTCGCCGAATTTAACGCCTCTGCTTTGGAGGTAGTTTCTTAATGTCATTCCTGGAAGGTTTGTTGTTCCGTTGAATGCCATGTGTTCGAGGAAGTGAGCAAGACCGCGTTGGTTTTCTTCTTCAAGTACTGAACCGACTTTCTGTGCAATGTAAAAGTCTGCTCTGTTGTCTGGTTTTTCATTGTGACGGATGTAGTATGTCAATCCGTTTTCCAATTTGCCATATCTTACGTTAGGGTCCATTGGAAGCTGTTGTGCAAAGCTATTGAGGCTGAACATGACAACCATCAATAATGATAATAAAAGCTTTTTCATAGGTTGATATTTTAAAAGTTAATAATTTGTTTTTTTTAATATAAGTGAACTACATATTTTTCTACGAAGAATGGTTCTGCGTACCATTTTGTGATTGAAGTTGATTTGCGTTTCCAGTTTTTAGGAAGTTCGCGTAACTCTTGGTCAATGTCGCCGCCTTTCAAATATAAAATGCCGCCAGCTTCAATGTCGTTGTGTATGCGCAATTTATTGCCGACCCAACCTGCAATCTCTGGCAATCGTGTCACGCCGCGACTTGTAATTACATCGAATTTGTCCTTTACTTTTTCAACTCGTTCTTGAACAGCTGTTACATTTGTTAAACCTAAAGATTCTGCAACTGCTTGAACTACTTTTATTTTCTTGCCAATGCTATCTACTAACAAGAAATCGGTCTGAGGAAACATAATCGCCAATGGAATTCCAGGAAAACCGCCGCCAGTACCAACGTCCATAACTTTCATGCCTGGTAATAATTGGAAATATTTGGCAATGGCTAAAGAATGCAAAACATGGTGCTCGTAAAAACTATCCATGTCTTTGCGCGAAATAACATTTATCTTGCTGTTCCAATCTTCATATAAAGGTTGCAAAGACTGAAATTGATTTAGTTGATTTTCAGTTATTTCTGGGAAATATTTTTTAACAATAGTATAGTCCATACATAATTATATTAATTAAGCAAAGATAAGAAAAAATGTTAATGTCTTTAAAAAAATAATCATTAAAAATAGCATTTAATATTGTTATAAGTAAAATAAAAGTATATGTGAATGCGTTATTTTTGTATTTTCGCAAAAATTATGAGAATAAAGTCTTTTACATATTTGCTTACTATAATTGCTGTTTTTTTATGGCAAAATATGGCTTATTCTCAAGCTAAATCTCAAGATGGATTAGATTATATCGAAAAATTTCACAAAATCGCCATGAGAGAAATGCAGGAATATAAAATTCCAGCTTCGATTACGTTGGCGCAGGGATTGCTGGAATCGGGTAATGGCAAAAGTGAATTGGCGAGAAAATCTAATAATCATTTCGGTATAAAATGCCATAGCTCATGGAAAGGTAAAAGGACTTATTACGACGATGACGCTAAAGGCGAATGTTTCCGCGTTTATGACGATCCTGCGCAATCGTATAGAGATCACTCGCTGTTTCTTGCGAATGGTCAACGTTATGCTTTCTTGTTTGAATTGAAAATCACCGATTATAAAGGCTGGGCAAAAGGTTTGAAAAAAGCTGGCTACGCAACTCTTCCAGTCTATGCTAACGTCTTGATTAACTTAATTGAAACCTATGATTTGACTCAATATGACCAAAAGGCGTTGAAAGGTCCAAAAATCGTACTCGATAGTGAAAAAACTAAGTCGGATAATAAAAAGTCTGATAATAATAAAACTAATTCAAAAACTAACACCAACACCAAGACCAATACTAAAAACGACACGAAAACGAATACAAAAACTAATACAAGTACAAAAACAAACACAAAGAGTAATACTAAAACGAACACAAAAACTAAAAATAAGACCAAAGAAAAAGATAACGATAAGGATAAAAAATCTGTTTCTGAAATACGCAGTCCTTATCAACTTAGTGAAGCTGAAGTCGTTGATAAAGCTTTTGACGGACGTTATATCCGTGAAAATAATGGCGTTAAATTTATTTATGCCAAAAATGGAGATAATGTCTATAAACTTGCTCATGAAATGGAAATATATGATTATCAGTTGATAAAATACAATAACTTGGGCAAGCGTAGATATTTTAATGAAAATGAAGTCATCTATATTGAAGCAAAGAAAAATAAGGCTTCAAGAAAATATAAATATCATGTAATAAAAAAAGGCGAAACTTTGTCGTATGTCTCTCGCCTTTATGCAGTTAAGTTGGAATCTATATTCAGAATGAATGATATGGATGAAAACACAATTTTGCAAATTGGAGAAAAAATCAGATTGAGATGATTTGCATCCATGAGACGCCACGGGAGTGACGTCTTTACAAAAAAATCCTGGAATCCGTTAGATTTTGAAATCCGTGAGACGCCACGGGAGTGACGTCTCTACAGTTCTTCTTTTAAGAATTTCGCCGTAAATCCTTTTCCTTTTTTAACGATGTTTTCTGGTGTTCCTTCGCCGATGATTGTGCCGCCTTTGTCGCCACCGTCTGGACCGACGTCTATAATATGGTCGGCGAGTTTTATGACGTCTAAATTATGTTCGATGATAAGAACAGTGTTTCCCTTGTCAACCAATTTGTTAAGTACTTCCATCAAAACTTTTATGTCTTCAAAATGAAGTCCTGTCGTTGGTTCGTCTAAGATGTAAAGCGTTTTTCCTGTGTCTTTTTTTGAAAGTTCTGCTGCTAGTTTAACACGTTGAGCTTCGCCTCCTGATAATGTCGTTGAAGCTTGTCCTAATGTTAAATATCCTAATCCTACTTCTTCTAAAGTCTTGATTTTCTGTGTTATGCTTGGGATGTTTTCAAAGAATACAAGAGCTTCGCTGATTGTTAAATTCAAAACATCATTGATGGATTTTCCTTTGTAACGTACTTCTAATGTTTCTCTGTTGTAGCGTTTTCCTTGGCATGTCTCGCACAAGACTTGTACATCTGGCAAGAAATTCATTTCGATGACGCGTAATCCTGCGCCGCCGCAAGTCTCACATCTTCCGCCTTTTACGTTGAAAGAGAAGCGTCCGGCTTTGTAGCCTCTGATTTTCGACTCTGGCAACTCACCATAAAGTTTTCTTATGTCGTCGAAGACTTTTGTGTATGTTGCTGGATTTGACCTCGGCGTTCTTCCTATAGGTGCTTGGTCTATTTCAATGACTTTGTCGATGAATTCTAGGCCTTCGATTGAGTCGTAAGGAAGCGGTTCTTTTACAGAACAATAGAAATGTTTGCTTAAAATAGGGTAGAGCGTCTCGTTAATCAAACTCGATTTTCCTGAGCCTGAAACTCCTGTTACACAAGTCATTATGCCTAAAGGTAACTTCAACGTTACATTCTTTAGGTTGTGTCCTTTCGCTCCTTTTAATATGATATATTCGTCGTTGCGTGCTTTACGTCTTTTCTTTGGAACTTCGATTGCTTTCTTTCCGTTGAGATAATCGCAGGTGAGGCTTTTACCTTTCTTGACTTCTTTCGGCGTTCCTTCAAAAGTGACTTCACCACCGTGTTTGCCAGCTCCAGGACCTATATCAACTATATAATCGGCGGCCATCATGGTGTCTTTGTCGTGTTCCACAACGATGATGGAGTTGCCAATATCGCGTAATTCTTTTAATGATTCTATAAGTCGTTGGTTGTCACGCTGATGTAAGCCGATGCTTGGTTCGTCTAAGATATAAAGAATTCCTGTTAAAAGTGATCCGATTTGTGTTGCGAGACGAATACGTTGTGCTTCACCACCGGAAAGTGTTTTTGCTGGACGATTTAAATTCAAATAGTCGATGCCTACATTCAACAGAAAATCAATACGTTTCTTGATTTCTGCCAAGACATCTGTTGCGATTTCTTTTTGTTTTTTGTTAAGATATTTTGGTAATTCCTCGAACCATTTCGCAAGGTTTACGATGTTCATCTCAGCGAGTTCTGAAATGTTTTTGTCGTTTATCTTGAAATATAATGCTTCTTTTTTAAGACGTGCGCCGTGGCATTCAGGGCATTGTGTTTCGTTCATAAAACTTGTGGCCCAGCGTTTTATGGCAGGTGAAGCGTTTTCGTCGTTTTGATCTATGATGAAATTAATGATACCGTCGAAGGTTGCGGTGAATGTCGACATCGTTCCGTATAATTCTTTTGTTACGGTGAATCCTTCGCTGCTGCCATAAAGAATTGCGTTCAACGCTTCTTCGGATAATTCTTTCAGAGGTGTATCTAAAGTGAATCCGTAATGAAGTCCTAAGGTTTCTAACTGATTGAAAATCCAAGAGTTTTTGTATTCGCCGATAGGAGAGAGTCCGCCTTTTTTTATGCTTTTCTCCATATCTGGAATTATCTTGTTCATATCAATGACAGTGACTTCACCGAGTCCGTTACATTTCGGACAGGCTCCGTAAGGCGAGTTGAAAGAAAATGTGTTAGGTTCTGGATCTTGATATGAAAGTCCGGTCGTTGGGCACATGAGCAGACGACTGAAATAACGGACGTCGCTTTGTCCTTCTTCTAAAATGAACAATAATCCTTTGCCGTGTTTGAATGCAAGTTCGATGGCTTTAGCGATTCTGTTTTTGTCTTCACCGACTAAAAGTCTGTCTATAACTATTTCAATATCATGGACTTTATAGCGGTCGACTTGCATCCCGTAGTTTAGTTCTTTTATTTCGCCGTCAATACGGACTCTTAAAAAACCTTGTTGTCTGATGTTTTCAAAAAGCTCACGATAATGTCCTTTACGTCCTCTTACCGCTGGAGCTAAAATATTGATTTTCTTATTTTTATAAATCTTAGTTATAGTGTCGCAAATCTGTTCTTCAGAATAGCGAACCATTTTTTCTCCTGTGTTATAAGAAAAAGGTTCGGCAGCTCTTGCGTACAGAAGTCGCAGGTAATCATATATTTCTGTTATCGTTCCTACTGTAGAACGTGGATTTTTGTTGACGGATTTTTGCTCAATGGAAATGACAGGACTCAATCCTTTGATGTCGTCGACTTGCGGACGTTCCATGTTGCCAATGAATTGGCGCGCGTAAGATGACAACGATTCCATGTAGCGTCGTTGACCTTCTGCATAAATTGTTTGAAACGCTAATGACGATTTGCCGCTACCACTAAGTCCTGTGATAACGACGAGTTTGTCGCGTGGAATTTTAAGACTTATATCTTTGAGATTGTTTTCTTTAGCTCCGTAAATCTCTAAGAATTCTTCTTCTGATATATTATTTCTTTCGATGTCTTTCATTTTTAAAATTCGCCGTTAACTAATGTGTCATTGTCGATGAATTCTTCGTCGCCAATCAAATTCATGATGTGTCCGTGCGTCATATTGAAAGGCTTTTTAGGAATTTTTATCTCGTAAACTTTACCTTTCTTAACTGTTAACGTATTACTTCTTAACCAAGGGTTAAAGACTTTTAACAATTTATATGTGATGTCATGTTTTTTTGCAAATTCAGCTAAGTTGTCAATGTTTTCCTTGACAATCACGTTTTTATATTTGTAAGGCTCGTATGCCAAACTGTTGCTGACATAGATTCCGTATTTTTCAGGATTTTCGAAAATGGTTTTTATTGCTATGATGCGGAAAACGTAACGTTCTGTTTCTTCAGCCATTAGCATATCGTAATAAGAAGTTACGCCTTGTTCTTTCATAAATTTTGATACTCTTGATGAGCCTGCATTATAAGCAGCTGCAACTAATGTCCAGCTGCCGAATCTTTCATATGCTTTAAGGAAATATTTACATGCAGCTTCTGTCTCTAATTCAACATTATAGCGCATGTCAATTTCTTTGTTGATTTCTAAGCCGTATTCTTGTGCGGTGCTTTTCATAAACTGCCAGAAACCAGCAGCACCAGCAGGAGATACGACATTGCTTAAATTACTTTCAATGACGCACAGATATTTGAAATCTTCAGGCACTCCATATTTCTGTAGGATTGGCTCAATGACTGGAAACCAGCGTTTTGAGCGTTTTAACAACACCATTGTGTTGCTGTGGAAATATGTGTTTGACAAAAGCTCTCTTTCGTAGCGTTCTCTGATGTTGAACATTTCAAGCGGCACTCTTTCGTCTGCGAAATAAATGTCGTCGCAAAACTCAATGTCGTGGCTTTGAATCACGATTTGTTCTAATGAGACAGGACGTTTATTGGCTGTTCTTATGGCAATGATGCTCATTACTAATGTGATGATAATCATTGCAACGAGTGATGCCGCTGCTATTAAAAGAAGAGTTTTTGTGTTTTTCATATATTATTTCTAGTATGCTTGTCTATATAAAAGGTGTTTCAAAATTTTTGAATAATGGAGAAATTTTATCTTTTTCAGAAAGAATTGGATTTTCAATATTCCATTCAATATTGATATCTGGGTCGTTCCACAAAATGCTTCCTTCTGATTCTTTATTATATACGTTGGTACATTTGTAGGCGAAAATCGTGTCGTCTTCCAAAGTCACGAAGCCGTGAGCGAATCCTTCAGGAATCCAAAATTGAAGTTTGTTTTCTTCGGTTAAAACGACAGATTCCCACTTGCCGTAAGTAGGTGAATCTTTGCGTAAGTCGACGGCGACATCCATGACTGCGCCTTTTATCACTCTTACGAGTTTGCCTTGTGCGTAAGGCGGCTTCTGGAAATGCAATCCACGCAATACGCCTTTCGCTGATTTTGACTCGTTGTCTTGTACGAAATCCATCGTAAGACCTTCTTTTGCAAAACGTTCTTTGTTATAAGTCTCGAAGAAATAACCTCTCTCGTCTTTGAAGACGTCAGGTTTTATTATCAATAAATCTTTTATAGAAGTTTTAATTATCTCCATGATTTTTGGCTTTGAGCTTTGAGCTTTGAGCTGTGAGCTCTGAGTTTTTGCTCATTGCCCATAGCTCATCGCTCATAGCAAAATAATTTATGTTCCAAGATGCATCAATGTGTGTTTGTTTTATAGGAAACATTGACACGTCTCTACATTATTTTCATTATGCATTATGCATTATGAATTATGAATTGAATCAAAGGTGTACCACTTCGTCGTGTGCTGCAGCGGCTGCTTCCATCATTGCTTCCGACATTGTTGGGTGAGGGAAGATTGTGTTGATGATGTCGCGGCCTTTTGCGCCTAACTCGCGACCGAGTACTGCGGTAGCAACCATTTCTGTTACGTTGTCACCAACCATGTGGCAGCCGAGCCATTCGTCGTTAGCGGCGTTGAACACGACTTTGATGAAACCGTCTCTGTTGCCAGATGCTGTTGCCTTGCCAGATGCTGTGAATGGGAATTTGCCGACTTTTACTTCATAACCAGCAGCGATAGCTTTTGCTTCGGTGAGACCAACTGATGCTACTTCAGGAGTGATGTATGTACAGCCAGGAATGTTGTTGTAATTCAATTTTTCTGGTTCTAAACCGCAGAGTTTTTCAACGCAGATGATAGCTTCGTGTGATGCTTTGTGTGCCAATGCTGGTCCGTGGACGATGTCGCCGATAGCGTAAACGCCTTCAACGTTTGTTCTGTAATAATCGTCAACGATGACTTTACCTCTTTCTGTTGCGATGCCGAGTTCTTCAAGACCGAGGTTTTCAAGGTTTGTCTGTACGCCGACAGCTGAGAGAACGATGTCAGCCTCAACGACTTTAGGTCCTTTTTTAGTTTCGATTGTACAAACGCATTTTTCCCCTGTTGTGTCGACGTTTGTCACTGATGACTCTGTCATGACAGTCATCTTCAATTTCTTGAAGCAGCGTTCTACTTGTTTTGAAACTTCTTCATCTTCAACAGGAAGGATGTTTGGCATGAATTCTACTAATGTGACTTTTACGCCCATTGATGTGAAGAAGAATGCGAATTCTGAACCTATCGCGCCAGAACCTACAACTACCATTGTTTCAGGAAGTTTGTCTAAAACTAAAGCCTGACGATAGCTGATGATTTTTTCACCGTCGATAGGAAGAGCTGGAAGTTGACGAACTCTACATCCTGTTGCGAGGATGATGTGTTCTGCTTCGTATACTGTCTCAACGCCTTCTGCATCAACAACCTTGACTTTCTTGTCGGCTGTCAATGAACCTAAACCAGCGATGAGTTCTACATTGTTTTTCTTGAAGAGATATTGAACGCCTTTGCTCATGTTATCTGCAACGCCACGGCTGCGACGAACAACAGCTTCCATGTCGGCTTTGACTTCGCCTTCAACGTTGATGCCGTAGTTTTCGGCATGTTTCATATATGTGTAAACTTGTGCGCTCTTCAAAAGGGCTTTGGTAGGAATACAACCCCAATTCAAACATGTTCCGCCGATTTCTGATTTTTCAACGACAGCAACTTTTTTGCCTAATTGTGAAGCTCTGATAGCAGCGACGTAACCGCCTGGTCCACTGCCTATTACTATAACATCGTAATTCATGATAATTGTATTTTTGTGTTAATAATTAGCGTTTAAAAAAATGAATTTGCAATCTGCGAAGATAATAAAAATATTGATAAAAATGTTACGCTATACATATTTATTTTTGTAGATGTTTCATTCCCTCAACTCCTAATTCCTAACTAAAACTTGTAGTCTTGTGGTCTTGTTGACTTGTAGTCTTTCTTTTTGGGCGTTCCGGCAAAGCCGTCGGGCTTTCCGCTATATCTTTGCTCGTAGCCTCGCAAAGGATGCCGCTTCAATCCCTAACGCTTGGGGCTGCGAGCAATGAGCTGCGAACCAAGAACAAGGTGCCTGAGCTTGTCGAAGGCTTCGACAGGCCCAAAGCTCATAGCTCACTGCTCATTGCAAACAAAAATTAACATCATTTCTTAATTTTTGAAAGAAAAATGTTAAAAATTCTTAATTTGACGAAAATTCTTTCAAAAACACTTGACTTTTGAATATCGCATTTAGTACTTTTGCAAGACAAACGACAAGGTAATCTCCTTGAATTAAAATCAACATTTTTTTATTTGAATTCTGATATAACCGCGGGTTAGAATTATATATTCATAATTTTTATTAATTTAAAATTTCTTTAACAATGAAACCAATAGCTAATTCCCAATTGACGGGGAAATGGTATAGCATTGCCCGTACCCGCAACTTTTTTGAAATGAATTTCGTTGAGATATTCCTTTATATTTCAATTGCTTACAAAAATTATCTTGATTTGCTTTATGTCGGAGTAAAAGGAGATAGAAGTAAGGTCTTAAAAAAATTAACCTTAAAAATTTTAACAAAAAATGATGTCAATTTTATAGTTATTAAAAAAGGAATTTTTAAGAAAACATTTAGGATTTTAACGTTCGATGATAAAAATGGAATATTGATTTTGTCAGATAAAAAAATGAAATATCTTTCAATATTCTCAAGGAAACCAACAATGAAATATGAAGTTATGGAATCTTACTTGAATCAAATTGAAGAACTGAATGGAAAAAGAATAGAATTATATGGCGTATTGAATACATTGGTATAATTTTCAATTCATAAGACGCCACGGGAGTGACGTCTCTACAGGTGATGGAAAAAATAATTCCTAATTCCTAACTCCTAATTCCTAATTATTTTTTATCTTTGCGTTTTACATAAAATATAAGGAGTTATGACATTAAATTCACTTACAGCAATATCTCCAGTTGATGGCAGATACCGTTCCAAGGCAGCCGGTCTTGATGAATATTTTTCAGAATTCGCATTAATCCGTTATCGCGTAAAAGTAGAGGTTGAATATTTCATCGCTTTGTGCGAACTCCCTCTTCCACAACTCGCTGATTTCGACCATAAATATTTCCCAACATTACGTTCTTTCTACGAAAACTTCACAGTAGAAAACGCTCAAGAAATCAAAGACATTGAAAAAGTTACAAACCACGACGTTAAAGCTGTCGAATATTTTCTCAAACGTCGTTTTGATGAACTCGACCTCAAGAAATTCAAAGAATTCATCCACTTCGGTTTGACTTCACAAGATATCAATAACGTTGCTGTGCCTCTCACTTTGAGAGATGCTAACGCTAACATTTACTTGCCTGCTATGCAGGAACTTAGAGATAAACTCTTCGCAATGGCAGAAGAATGGAAAGACGTTCCAATGTTGGCTCACACTCACGGACAACCTGCAAGTCCAACACACCTCGGTAAAGAAGTTTATGTCTTCGTTGAACGTATCGACAACCAAATCAACAACTTGAAAAACATTCCTTTCTGTGCTAAATTCGGCGGCGCAACTGGTAACATGAACGCTCATAAAATCGCTTATCCACAGATTGAATGGAAAAACTTCGCTAACAATTACATCAACAATAATTTAGGTCTTACAAGACTTCAAACAACAACACAGATTGAACACTACGATTTCATGGCAGCTTACTTTGACGCAGTGAAACGTATCAATACAATCTTAATCGACCTCGCTCGCGACGTTTGGCAATATGTTTCAATGGAATATTTCAAACAAAAAATCAAAGCTGGCGAAGTTGGTTCTTCAGCAATGCCTCATAAAGTCAACCCAATCGACTTTGAAAACGCAGAAGGTAACCTCGGTTTGGCAAACGCTATCTTCGAACACCTCAGTGCGAAACTTCCTATCAGCCGTATGCAACGCGACCTCACAGACTCAACAGTGACAAGAAACGTCGGCGTGCCATTGGCTCACACAATGATTGCTATCGCTTCATTATTGAAAGGTCTCGACAAACTTATCCTTAACGAAGAAAAATTAAGAGAAGACTTGTTGAACAACTACGCTGTTGTCGCTGAAGCTATCCAGACAATCTTACGTCGTGAAGAAGTTGAAGGTGCATACGAATTGTTGAAAGGCTTGACACGCACAAACGAAAAAGTCACACGCGAATCAATCGACAGATTCATCGATGAACTTCCAGTCAGCGATGCTGTTAAGGCAGAAATGCATGTGATTACACCTGAAAATTATACAGGCTACAGTTTTTAACTTCTAAATAAAAAGAAAGAATAGGGGAATTTTATTATAAAGTTCCCCTTAAATTTATACTGATGAAAATCAATAAGTTCAATAGAATACTTGGCTACGTTAAACCATATTGGGGCAGCGTGACAATGAATATAGTGTTTGTGATACTTTCAACTATATTTTCATTGTTCTCGTTTTCAATGATTGTCCCATTCCTGAATCTTTTGTTTAATCCTGATAATCTGATTACAGTGAAGCCAGAATTCTCCTTGAGTTCGGACGCGCTTCTCGAGACGATGAATTATTATATCAGTACGATTATCATTGCAAAAGGTCAGAAAATGGCGTTGTTGTTCATCTGCGCCATGTTGGTATTTGCGTTTTTCCTGAGAAATCTCACGACATATATGGCGAGTTATTATATGGCTGCCGTTAGAGTCAATTCTATAAAAGATTTAAGGACAGCGGTTTATAATAAGATTCTTGTTCTTCCTTTGTCGTTTTATAGTAAGCAGAAAAAAGGAGACATCATCGCAAGAATCACCACCGACCTTCAGGAAATAGAAGTCTCTATCATGAATTATTTGGATGTTTTCATCAAATCGCCGATTACCATTATCGCGTATTTCGCTTATATGCTTGGCGTTAGCTGGGAACTCACATTATTCGTTTTATGCGTCTTGCCAATAGGCGGATTTGTAATCGGCAAGATAGGAAAATCTTTGAAAAAAGACTCAAAAGAAGGACAGACACGTCTTGCCAATATCATCGCTAATATTGAAGAAACGATTTCTGGTTTGCGTATCATTAAGGCTTTCAATGCGATAAGTTATACCAACGAAAAGTTTGAGGAACAAAATGAAGGTTATTCCAAACTATTAAGATTTGTTCACAGAAAAAGAGACCTCAGTTCTCCGATGAGCGAATTGCTTTCTGCGGTAGTCATTTCCATCGTGCTTTGGTTCGGTTCGACGCTCATTTTATCTGGCGACGCTACGATAACAGCAGCTAATTTCATAGCATATATCATTGTTTTTTCACAAATCATTCCTCCAGCAAAATCGTTTTCAAATGGATTTTATAATCTTCAAAAAGGAATGGCATCAGCGGAGCGTGTGTTTGAAATACTTGATGCTGATGAAGTTATACTTCAAAAGGAAAATGCTTTAAGCATAAATGAGTTTAAAGACTCCATTAATTATAATAATGTGTATTTCCGTTACGGCAAAGATGATGTCTTAAAAAATATTAACTTAAATATTGAAAAAGGCAAGATGATAGCTGTGGTAGGAGAGAGCGGCGGAGGAAAATCGACGATGGTGGATTTGTTGCCTCGATTTTATGATGTCTGCGAAGGCTCAATAACAATTGATGGTGTTGACATTCGCGATTATAAGATTGAAAATTTACGTTCTTTGATGGGAATCGTAAGTCAGGAAAGCATTTTGTTTAACGACACTGTTCATAACAATATTGCTTTCGGAATGCAAAACGCTACTCGTGAGGAAGTCATTGAGGCTGCGAAAGTCGCTAATGCTCATGAGTTTATCATGAATCTTGAAAATGGTTACGACACTTATATCGGCGACAGAGGAATGAACCTTTCTGGCGGTCAAAGGCAGCGATTGAGTATCGCACGCGCTGTGTTGAAAAATCCACCTATATTAATACTTGACGAGGCAACGTCTTCACTCGATACAGAATCTGAAAAACTTGTACAAGATGCACTTTCTAAGATTATGAGCAACAGACTTCAGTCGTTATCGCACATCGTCTTTCAACGATTCAAAATGCAGACGAAATCATAGTTCTCGCAAAAGGACATATCGTTGAACAAGGCAAACACGACGAACTCATTGCAAAGAACGGCGTTTATAAGAGATTGACAGATTTGCAGTCTTTTAATTAGGAATTGAGGGTATGAGGAATTAAGGAATTAAGGAATGGATGTAGAGACGTATCAATTACACCATAAAAAATAATAATATGTAATTGCTGCGTCTAATTAGTTAGGAGTGATTTTTTTTAAAAATCTTTACTCTTTAGTCCTTAGTCTTTAGACTTTTTATTATCTTTGCCAATCATAAATTAAAAAAAGGAAAATTAAACTATTTAACTAATAAGATTAGAAATGGATTTAAGTAAAGTTGTAGCTATATCAGGCAAACCAGGTTTATTCTTGGTTTCAGGTCAAGGCACAGGAAAATTAGTTGTTGAATCATTGCTCGATGGCAAACGCACTCCAGCTTTCGCTAACGATAGAATCAGTTCTTTGGAAGAAATCAGCATCTACACAACAGGTGATGACAAACCTCTCAAAGAAGTTTTTATGAGCATTCACGAAAAATTAGGTGACAACATCGGTTTCGATCCTAAGAAAGCTTCTCCAGTAGAACTTAAAGAAAAATTCATGTTGGTACTTCCAGAATACGATGAAGATTCAGTTTATCAATCAGATATGAAGAAAGTATTCCAATGGTATCAACTTCTCAACGACAAAGGTCTTTTAGACTTTACAGTTGAAGAAAATACAGAAGAAACAAAATAACCTAAAGATTAACGTAGGTCGTCATTCGACGACCTTTTTTGTATATAAGCAATGAAGAAAATCACAGACTTCCGTTTAATAGAGAAAAAAGAATGGGCAAAGTCGACATACCTTTTGCTTCAGTCTGACGAGCCTCTCGAAGAAATCAAGGCTGGTCAGTTTGTGCAGGTCCGCGTCGATGATGCACAGCACACTTATCTCCGTCGTCCGATATCAATTCACGACGTCGACTATCAAAATCGCACTATAACATTGTTAGTTCAAAGAGTAGGCGAGGGCTCAAACAAAATCGCTGACACAGAACTCAACGACACCTTAAATATAATATATCCTCTCGGCAACGGATTCACTATTCCTGAAAAAAATCAGAATGCTATCCTCGTTGGCGGCGGCATTGGCATCGCACCTCTTTATTATCTCGGCAAAATGTTGAAAGAGAAAGGTATCGAGCCTCAGTTCTTGCTCGGCGGACGTTCAAAGAGCGACCTCATCATGCTTGAAGATTTTGAATCTGTCGGAAAAGTTTATATCACAACAAACGACGGCTCTTTAGGCGAAGAAGGCTTTGTGACACAACATTCTATTTGGAAAGAAAAGAAATTCGACATGATATACACCTGCGGTCCTAAGCCAATGATGATGGCTTTGACCAAGATGGCTCGTGAAAATAACATCGACTGCGAAGTTTCTTTAGAAAACCTCATGGCTTGCGGTCTCGGCGCTTGTCTCTGTTGCGTGGAAAATACAATAGAGGGCAACGTATGTGTTTGTAAAGAAGGTCCTGTAATCAACATAAATAAATTGTTATGGTAAACGAAACAATACAACTAGGTAAAGGTCTCACACTGAAGAATCCAGTGATGACAGCATCAGGCACCTTCGGCTATGGCGAAGAATATGCCGACTTCATCGACTTGACAAAACTCGGCGGAATACTTGTCAAAGGAACAACATTGAATCATCGTGAAGGCAACCCATATCCTCGTATGGCTGAGACTCCTTCGGGAATGCTCAACGCTGTCGGACTTCAAAACAAAGGCGTCGACTATTTCGTTGAGACAATTTATCCAAGAATAAAAGACATCGATACTAATATAATCGTCAACGTTTCTGGTTCAACGATAGAAGACTATTGCGCAGTGGCAGAGAAAGTTAACGCTCTTGAAAATGTCCCTGCTATCGAACTCAACGTGTCTTGTCCTAACGTGAAACAAGGCGGCATGGCATTCGGCGTCACCACTACAGGCATCGAACAAGTCGTTAGCGCAGTGAGAAAAGTCTACGACAAGCACCTTATCGTAAAACTTTCTCCTAATGTGACAAGCATAGCCGACTTAGCATTGGCAGCGGAAGCATCAGGCGCAGACTCTGTTTCATTGATAAACACGCTTCTCGGAATGGCAATCGACGCTGAAAAGAGAAGACCAAAGTTATCTACAGTGACAGGCGGTTTGTCGGGAGCATGCGTCAAACCAATCGCTTTGAGAATGGTATGGCAAGTCGCTAAAGCAGTGAAGATTCCAGTAATAGGATTAGGCGGCATCTCATCAGCAACCGACGCTATCGAGTTCTTGCTCGCAGGCGCATCAGCGATAGAAATCGGAACGGCCAACTTCATCGACCCAACAATCACAGTTAAAGTTGCACAAGGCATCGTTGAATATTGCGAACGCCACGGATTCAAGAACGTCAGCGACCTTACGGGAGCTTTGGAGATTAATTCATAATTCACAATTCATAATTCATAATTAAAAAATTGTGCATTATGAATTAAAATTGTAAATTTGCGCAAAATTTTAAAAATATATTAAGAAAGATATACTATGGGAAGAGCATTTGAATACCGCAAAGCGGCTAAGATGAAAAGATGGGGTCACATGTCAAGAGTGTTCCCAAAACTCAGTAAGATGATCACAATCGCAGCTAAAGAAGGCGGCGCAGATCCAGATATGAACCCAAGATTGCGTCAAGCTATCATCAATGCTAAGGCAGAAAACATGCCTAAAGACAACATCGATGCTGCTATAAAAAGAGCTACAGCGAAAGACGCTGCTGACATGGTCGAAATCGTTTATGAAGGAAAAGGCCCTGCTGGCGTCCTCGTCGTTGTTGAATGCGCTACAGATAACACAACTCGTACAGTCGCTAACGTTCGTTCTTACTTCAACAAATGCGGCGGTTCTTTAGTTCCATCAGGTTCTTTAGAATTTATGTTCAGCCGTAAAGCTGTCTTCGAACTCGAATTGCCAGAAGGTATGGAAGTTGAAGAAATCGAACTCGAACTCATCGACGCTGGCCTCGAAGAAATCGAAGCAACTGAAGAAGGCGTAGTAGCTTTGTCAGACTGGACAGCATTCGGTACAATGCAGACTGCATTGGAAAAACTCGGCATCAATGTTAAGAAAGCTAACTTGCAACGTTTCGCTAACAGCCCAGTAGCATTCTCAGCAGAAGATGTTGAAGCTATCGAAAAATTCCTCGAAAAAGTAGAAGACGACGAAGACGTACAATCAGTCTATACTAACATGGAATAATAAAAAAACAATAAATAATATGTGGTGGAAAAGACAGCTTTCGGGCTGTCTTTTTTTATAATGTCTGAAATTAAAATTAAAAATTCAGAAAAAACTTTTTCGTTTCTGCCTTTTTGAATTTATAAGATTTAAAAAAATCCTATATTTGTATCATTGCGACATATAAGGTTATGAAGAAAATTTTACTCTTGTTTTTTATATTTATTTCGATAAATGCTTTCTCTCAACTGCAAGTAAAAGAAGGCTCTTTTAAATATCTCCCAGGAGGCGTCATAGATGATAAAGAAGAATATACAGACGGCAACGAATTGCCAATGGCTTTGATAAAAATTTCTACGGAAAATATCAACGAGCAAGAAAGAATGCGACTTGTGTTTACTGGAAATAGAGCTACGCAGATTATCAAGAAACCCAAAACTGGACAGATGTGGATTTATATATCGGCAGAATCGGCTACGTTTATCGACATAAAACATCCCGACTACGGAACGTGTAAATATTATCTTCCTGAAACTTTATGTGATTACTGCGTATATGAAATGGTGCTGCAATATCTACAGCCGAATTCAACAAACAATGAAGCTTCAAAACCTCGTAATACTTATCTCGTAATTAAAACCGACCAAGAAGATGCGGCTATCTTCATCGACGGCCAGTTCGCAGGAACAAAACAAACATCAAAGTCGTTCGATATTGGCTCGACTCATACATGGAAAATAGAATGTGATTTGTATCACGAAGAGATTGGCACTGTTACTCTTAATGAAAAAACAGAAATCGTCAAGACTTTGCGTCCAGCGTATGGTTATCTGAATGTGAATAGTAAACCTGAAAATGAAGCGATAGTTTATATTGATAATAAAAAAGTCGGTACAACTCCCTATAAATCAGATAGAATAGCAAGCGGATCGTATTCAGTTAGAGTGATGAAAGAGATGTATCAAACTGAAGAACAAATAGTTGTCGTGACAGATAACCTAACTACAGATGCTGTTTTAAATATGAAAGCTAACTTTGTTGAAGTTACTATAAAAACTGACCCAGAATCATTGATTTATGTTGATGAGGAATATAAAGGAAAAGGAACGTGGAAAGGCCGTTTGACGGAAGGCGCTCATTTTGTCGAGGCAAAAAAGAAGTCGCATGAGACAAGCAGTAAAAATATAAATCTTGTTCTTGGAAAAAATGAAACAATAGACATAAAAGATCCAGAGCCTATATATGGATTTTTGGATGTAAATAGTAATCCGATGTCTGCTAATATTTATCTTAATGGCAAAAGTTACGGACAAACGCCGAATGTCATTTCCGATTTGCTCATCGGCGATTATGAATTAAAACTTCAGATAGAAGGCTATCATGTCTTGAAGAAAAATATTACTATTAAAAAAGGTGAAACATTATATTTGAATGAGATTTTGGAAAAGGGCAAAGACGTGAACTTGAAAAATGATGCCGGAGGCAATAAGATTTACGTTGATGGAAAACATGCAGGATGTTCGCCTTTAAATTCTAAGAAAGAATCTTGGTCTGATTATATGGATAATGGCGTTAATTTTTTTACCATCGATGGTTCTTATTCAAGAAAAACTGATTTTTTGTGCGGATTTACCTGGGGCTCTGTCGACAAATTGAAAATAACCAATTATTATTCTGTAATGTTAGATTTGGATCTATTACATTATGTTTCTGATTATTTTAAAAATTCGACGGTGAATTTAGATGAAAATAATAAAATTAACAGATTGTCGCTGATGTACGGAATTGTAGTTCCATTTGAAAACGTGCCAATGAATCTCAGGTTCGGAGCAGGAGTTGGAATTATTGTTAAATATAAACCAAGTATTGACATCGACACTTCGATGGGCTTGTTCTGGAATTATAAACATTTTGTGACAGGCCTTGATTTTGTTTCAACAGACTTCAAAACATTTGAAATTAAGTTGAGTTTAGGCGTTAATTGGAAAAAATAAAATAAAGAAAAAGAGCACTTCAAGTCGAGGTGCTCTTACTTTTGTGGTTTATTTTATTATTGAATACAACAATCCAGAGATGAGTAATGGTGCGGGAATTGTTAATACCCAAGCCCATAAGATGCTCTTGGCAGTTCCCCAGCTGATGGATTTGACGCCATTGGTGAGACCTACGCCAACGATAGAACCAACGATGCTGTGTGAAGTGCTTACAGGTATTCCAAACAACGAGCAGGTGATGACTGTTGTAGCACCGACTGTCTCTGCGCAGAATCCTTTGTCGGGACTAATCTTCACAATGCCTGTGCCTGTTGTCTTGATGACATTTTTTCCGCCGATTAAAGTTCCTAGAGCCATCATCAGATAACAAATCAAAGCTACGATTTGAGGAACGTGGTATCCTTTTTCTGTGTCGATAAATAATTCTATGATATTCTTGAAACTTTCAGTAATCTCTGGTGATTGCAAAGACGTGAATAACATAATGGAAATAATGCCGATTGTCTTTTGTGCGTCATTTGCTCCGTGACCGAGACTGAATGCCGCTGCTGAAACTAACTGCAGTTTTCTGAATACCTTGTCTAACTTCTTTTTGTTGGAATTTTTGCAGATGCGCATAATCAGACATTGCAAGAAAAATCCTAGCACCATTCCTATTACAGGTGTCAATATCATGAACAACAATACCAAGAAGACGCCGTCTAATACTAATGCCGATGAGCCTTGGCTGAATAAAACTGGTCCAATGATGCCGCCTATCAAGGCTTGCGATGATGATATCGGAAGTCCTAGCCAGGTGCAGATTCCAATCCATGATGTTGCTCCGATTAAGGCACTGAACACTACATAAGGATTCATGTATTGAGTTTCTACGAGTCCGCGACTCATGGTTTCAGCAACATGTGAGTTGAAGATGAAATACGCCATGAATCCCCAAAAAGCAGCCCAAGCGACGGCCTTTAATGGGGTTAGAACATGTGTCGTAATTATGCAAGATACAGCGTCGGCAGCGTCGTTCATGCCATTTAAAAATGTTATTAACAACGCTAAAATCAATGAGGAGGCTACGATGAATGCTAACATATCACGAGTTCTTGATGACGATGGTTCTTATAGTATCTGCAACATTCTTTAATACGTCGCTAGCACTCTCAAATGTCTCGGCGATGTTCTTATACTTGACCAACTCTATGTAGTTAGTCTCGTTGTTGAATAAATTACTGATATAATCCGAATAAATGCTGTCGATGACGTGCTCGATATGTTTTATCTTATCGCATTTCTCGATGATGTTGTTATGATTCAACGAAATGAATTCTAATTGTTTGATTATGTCAGATAACAAATTAGCACACTCGTGAAGATAATTCGCTGTTTCTATAAGCTGATTGTCGATGCGTTTTGGCTGATACATCAAAATGTTTTTGGAACAGTCGTCGATGATGTCTAATGAATCGTCCATATTGGCGGCTAGTTCGTTTACATCTTCTCTGTCGAAAGGCGTGATGAATGTGATGTTGAGCATTTTGTAAAGATTTCTGAACAATTCGTCACCATCAGTTTCGTCTTTCTTGATTTGACGGCCTAACAACTTACGTTCTTCGTAGTTGTCGATTTTGACCATTTCCAATAAAGTCTTAGTCGCATGAATCAGCAACTCCGACTGCTTGATGTAAATAGGGAAAAACTTGGTTTCCTTAGTTACGAAAAATTGTAAAAAACTGTTAAGACTCATATTTTTTTAAGTTGCTAAGTTGCTAAGTTACTAAGTTGCTAAGAACCTCAGTGACTCAGCAACTCAGTAACTTGGTAACTCAAATAATACCGCAAAGATGATAAAGCACTCTAGCTCCGACGTTGCCGTCCCATTCGTCTTCGCCTGGTGACACTTCGCAGAGGTCGAAACCTATGATTTCTTTGCCGCTTTCTTTAACTCTGTTCAATAAATACATCATTTCTTCGTATTCCATTCCGCCTGGTACTGGAGTTCCGGTGTTAGGACAAAGCTTAGGGTCGAGTCCGTCGATGTCGATAGAGATGTAAACCTTATTTGGAAGTTGAGCGATGATGTCGTCGCAGATTGATTTCCATGTTGCGCCTTCGTACATCTTTCTGCGGTTGTCACGGTCGTAGAACACTACCATTCTTCCTTCAGAATTATTTATGATTTCTTTTTCTTGGTCGCAATAATCGCGGATGGCGACTTGAACGAGTTTCTCGATATTGTCGTATTTCATTGTGTTATAGAAAATGGAGGCGTGTGAATATTTGAAGCCTTCAAATTCAATTCTCAAATCGCTGTGAGCATCGACGTGGATGATGCCGTATTCTTCGCCTTGCTCGTTGAAATATGTGTGGTAGGGTAGAGGAATGCTGTGGTCGCCGCCGAGAAGCCCGACTTTCTTGCCTTGTGACTTCCAATAAGCTATTCTGTCTTTCAACCAAGCAAACATTTTGTCGAAGCCGTTTTCAATAGCTACATATTTGTCTTCGTAAGCTTCTGGGTTTTCGTCAACATCGCCACTTTCAATGCCGTCGATGATGTCTTCGCTCAATGGAACCAATTCATCGTGAAGCTCGCGTAGTTCTTGTGGAAATTCATCCATCCAAATACCGCGTTTCCATACTTCAGGATAGTCGTGGTGATGAAGGTCGACCTGCATAGAACCGTCAAAGACAGCTTGAGGTCCGTTTACAGTTCCTCTGTTATAACTTGTTGTCAATTCCCATTCAACAGGAATTATTATGATTTCAGCTTCTTCTGCGCTGCATGGTAATCCGTAAATGCCAGAACCAAGAGCAGCAGCTGCATTAGGGTCAAAAATTTTTTCTTCCATAAGTTTTTTATTTTTTGCAAATATAGAAAAATAAGTCGATAAGTCAATGAGTCGATAAGTCAATAAGTATTCTGGATAAAATACTCATAGACTCAAAGACATATTGACTTATTGACTTTTTTTGTATCTTTGTCCCGATGAACTAAAAAAAATACTAATCTAATAACTTAAAAAATGAGCTTTACATCAGTAAATAAGATTTTCGAAAAATCAATTAAAGAAAATTGGGATAGACCAGCAATATCTAATTATCAAGGTGTTACATTACACTATAGAGATTTGGCAAGAAGAATTGCGAAGCTTCATATTATGTTTGAAGAATGTGGTCTGGAAAAAGGTGATAAAGTTGCGCTTTGTTCAAGAAATCAGGCTAACTGGGTCGTTTCTTTTTTGGCAGCCATGACTTATGGCGCAGTGCCAGTGCCTCTTATGCACGAGTTTAAACCAAGTAATATCAATCACTTAGTAAATCATTCCGAGGCTAAGATACTTTTCGTTGACGAAGTTATCTGGGAAGGACTTTCAGAACTCGATATGTCAGGCTTACAGGCAATTATCCAAGTTAATACTTTCAAATTGCTTTATTCAGCTACAGATAAAATTGCTGAAAGCCGTGAACACCTCAACGAACTCTTCGGAAAATATTATCCGATGGAATTCTCACCAGAATCAATAAATTATTATGAAGATTCAGCTGATGAACTCGCAATCATTAACTATACATCTGGAACATCAGGTTTCTCTAAAGGTGTTATGATTCCATACCGCGCTGTCTGTTCTAACTTGGAATTCGGAAAGAAAGTATTGCCTCAAATGAACCATACTTCACGCGTAGTATCTATGTTGCCAAGCGCTCACATGTACGGACTTATGTTTGAAGTTTTATACGAATTAAGTTGCGGTTGTCATGTCTTCTTCCTCTCACGACTCCCAAGTCCAAAGATTATCATGCAGGCTCTTTCAGAAGTGAAACCAACTTTGGTTGTCGCAGTGCCTCTCATCATCGAAAAGATTTACAAGAGCAAGGTGAAACCGGTTATTGAAACTTCAGGTATTAAATTCGCTTTGAAACTTCCTATTCTTGAACAAGTTATCATGAATAAGATTAAGTCGGAATTGATTAATGCTTTCGGCGGTGAATTTTATGAAGTCATCATCGGTGGTGCTGCTTTCAATAAGGAAGTTGAAGCATTCTTCAAGAAAATGGATTTCCCATTCACTGTTGGTTACGGTATGACAGAATGTGCTCCTATTATCACTTATGATGATTATAAAACAGCTAAGTTGTATTCTTGCGGTAAGATTGTTCCTAATATGGAAATGAAGATAGAATCTCGCGACCCTAAAAATATTCCAGGCGAACTTTTGGTAAGAGGCGCAAACGTATTTTTGGGATATTATAAAAATGAAGAAGCAACAAGAGAAGTCCTCGACGCAGATGGCTGGCTTCACACAGGTGATATGGGCGTCATCGATGAAGACGGCTACTTGTTCCTCAGAGGTCGTTCTAAGTGTATGATTCTCGGTCCTTCAGGCCAAAATATCTATCCAGAAGAAGTGGAAGCAGTCCTCGATACTCGTCCTTACGTCCTCGAATCACTCGTGATTGAAGATAACGGCGGTCTCACAGCTCTCATCTATCCAGACTTCGATGCCGCAGCAAAAGAAGGCATGAATCAAGCTGCATTCATTAAATATATAGAAGATACATTGCCAGAAGTGAATAAGGAATTGCCTAATTACGCAAAGCTGAAGAAAATAGAAGTCATGTCAGAGGCATTCGAAAGAACACCAAAGAAGAGTATCAAACGATATTTATATCAAAGAAACAATTAAAATGTAGAGACGTCACCCCTGTGGCGTCTTTTTTATTTAAAAAATCGCAGAATTTGCAATTATCTTAGAATTAAACGGTTATTCGGATTGCTTGAAAATTGGGTAACGAGATAGCAACAGTTCATATTTCTGAGTTCTTCATTACTTTGCAACAATGCGTGTAACTCGTACTGAAAATTTACGAAATAAAAAATGAATGGGCAATATTATGCCTATTTTATGTGTGCTAAAAATAAAATCAAGTACCTTTGCAAAAGGAATAATAACCTTCAGTGAAGACAATAAATGAAAAAAATAGAATATACGGTAGAACAAATGTCAGCCATCTATAAAATGGCAAAAGCGATATACAACAAAGAGGAACGATTAAAAAATGGTAAGGAAACACTTTTTCTTAGTCATGGAATTGACAAAAACTCTTTCGCTGATTTTTATAGAGCATTAAAAAAAATGCTTGATGGCGAATTGCACACAAGAGGAATTAATACAGATTTGAGAGATTATTATTTGTCGCAAATTTATAAAGATTATGGAGCTGAAAAATTAAGGATAGCCTTAAAAGCTTATATGAACTTTATTATCTATTATGAAGAGGGGCATAATAATACGACAAGAAAAATTGAGCGAGATATTCATCAAAAGTACTGTAATATTCTAAGTAAAAGCTACACAAATAGAACTCTCGAAAATGAAATAAATGCATATTGGGAAGGTGAATTGGGGCAAGTAACCATAACGACGCATGAGAGGAATATCAATGCACGCAATAAATGTATCCAGAGTAAGGGAACTAAATGTTTTGTATGTGGTTTTGATTTTGAAAAGACATATGGAGAGTTAGGAAAAGGTTTCATACATATACACCATGTAACTCCAATTTCTAACAGAGATGGACGATACGAGATAGAAGTTGAAAATGACTTATTTCCAGTGTGTCCTAATTGCCATGCAATGCTACATAGAAGAAAAGACTCTACACTATCTATTGAAGAACTTAAACTAATAATACAGCGGAATAATGATTAAGGGGAAAATTTATCGCTATGATGATGAGTTTAAGGCAAAAGCTCGTGCTCATCAGTTTGCATTTAGAGAAAATGAGTTGAATGATTTCTATGACGAGAAGAATCCTCAAGTTATTCTTTCTCCCGATGCAGCCAAGCAAGGACTTATATTTTGTGATACTTACAGAGAACTGATTAAAAGCAAGGTTAAATCATTTAAATCTTCTGTATTATTCTCCAACATGTTGAGAAGCGAGCACATTCCTTACAATATCTTTACTCCAATGGAAGAAGATATAAATGCTACTGCTATGCTGTTTAACGAAATAATAGGAGGAGGTATATCAAAAATAAACCGCATACTTATTGAATATGCAGGAACTGCTGATAAAAGCGAATATCTGAATGACGGAACATCTTTTGACACATTCATAGAGTATATATCTTCTGATGGTTCTATTGGAGGCATTGGAATAGAAGTAAAATACACCGAAAATGGTTATCCTATTGGAGTTAAGGAGAGACAAGATATTGAGAATGTTGATGGATTATACCACCAGATGACAAGACTCTCGCAATGGTATATTCCTACATTAGACATCACTTCATTCATAAAGGCGAACCATCTACGTCAAATTTGGCGTAATCATCTTTTGGGTTATTCTATGTTGTATAGGGGTGATATTCAACATTTTTATCACATACATCTTTATCCTCAAGGTAATAAACATTTTTTAGAGTATGCTATACCAGAATATAAGTCATTGCTAACCGATTATGGCAAAACGACCTTTATTGATTTAACATACGAATCCTTGTTTGATATGATAGGTAGAACTTTCATTTCAGACAAACAGCAAGATTGGTTAAAATATCTAAGAAGAAGATATATGGTATAAGCGAAAAGCCGTTGAGTGACGGCCTTTCGCTTATATTGATATGCTTATTGTGCGTATAAGAAGTTATATGTAAGTGCTTGGGTTAGTCTATCGATATACGCTTTCTCATCTTGTGTCAGCACTTCTTTTGCAGCCTTGAAACGAGGAGCAATTTTCTCTACTCGCTTACTTGATTCTTTTTTCGAGATTTCCTTTTTGAAGTTTAATTCAAGCGGTTCTATGGCTTGGAAACTTAAATCTACTGCATTTTGAAGATTGTTTGACAATGTATCACCTTTCGATGTAGTGTTAATATCCACCACAAAGAACTTGAAGTCTGGATAACTATGCATTAAATCATCTGAATATGAACTATAATGAGCTTCGCCATTTGCTTTCTTTCTTATGAAGCCATCGAAGTAAACGGTAGAATAGTTGTTTAGGCTTCTTATAGTCTGATATATTTTATCAGTATTTATACTATCCTGTGGTAAAATATAATCCACATCAAAAGTTACTTTTCTATACTGTTCAGGAGCATATTCTAACTCAAATGACAATGCAATAGATTTTCCTGTTTCTCTACTATTAATATTCTGAATTTGAGCTTTCCAATTAACAAATAGTTTAACAGAATCCATATATTCACCCATTGCTAATTTAACGCTATCATTAAATTCCTTTTCTAATATTTTATTCCCTAAATGATAACTTTTGTCATTGTTTCGTGCAAGCATATTATCAAAGTTTTCTTGCTGAACATTTGAGAACTTCTTATTTGCTTTTGTAGGAGCTCCAACGCAGCCATACAAAGCAAATACAATTAGTAATAACGACCATAATTTTTTCATATCATTGAATTTAAATTTAACAATTCATCACAATAAAAGCGTGAACTGTATGCTACACTCTTACTTGAAGGTCGTAGGAAACCATAGATGCAGATGTAACAATAGCAGCCCACGCTATACGCGTGAGAACCACTATGCTATCCTTGCATCTAATTGAAAATTTCCTACGTTTTCAAGTACAAGATAAGCATAACGCTTCTTCTTTTTCTCATATGTCTTTGGATGGAGTTACCTTAATCCAACTGCAAATTTACAAAAAAGTCGTAATAATAAGCCTTGTATGGGCAAATTATTACGACTTGATGAGTATTTTAGAGTTTCAACCCTCGATTTTGTCTTCTGCTTGTAGGTAATCCCAATGCTTCCATAAACTTCACTCTTCGATAGAATTTCCCAATCTGCGACCATCGGGAGCGGATTGTCTCCACCTCAGAGTGGAGCGAGGTTTTCGGGTACGAAATGTCGGCTTGACGGCATTTTTCGGCATCCCGAAAGATAACCTCGCTACACTCCCAAACCGAGGGTTTGCTGCGTCCACCGTCATTGACGGTTTTTGATTGTTCAGATAGCATTTTCTGATTCAATTAGCATAAGTTCGTTGTCGTATCCGACCAACAGATTGAGGTAGGTAGGATTACATTTCTGGAGGGAGTGCAGTTTCTCGTCTGCCCAATTATGATAATTCCTAAAACACATCCCTCCATATATAGAAGCAGGAACAGCGTACAAATCGGGCTGTCAATTATAGAGCCTGTTTGTACATTGTTCTTTTCTGTTAATTACTTTTCCGTCGGTCGATTGTTTCCGTTGCCGTCTGCATTGTTAAGTACAGGGCTTGAAAGGTGAAAGGTTTTCGGGCTGAATACTCTCCGCAGGTGGCAGATTCTGCCCGAAACGACTTGTCGCCCGACCTTTCAACTTTCAAACTTGGTCTGTACTACCTTTGCAGACGAGCTTAGGAAACGGTCGAGTGACGGAATGGAAATACTGATTGAAAATTGAGCTAATTTTCCTAAACTTGTTTGCGACCTCTCGATTGCTCGACCTCTTGCATTCTTGTTCTCTCGCATTTTCGTATGCAGTCTCTTGCCAACTCCAAATCGGGATTGTTCAATTCAACCGTTGTAAAGGCTTGTAACTCATCTTCGGTTAGAAAACCTCTCTCCTTATGGTCGGGGTCAACCTTGTATTGGGCAAATGGATTTCTTGCAATCTTGCCATTATAGTGAGCAGTGGTTACAAAGTGCTTCAATGGTATGGAGTATATCCACACTGATGATTGAGCAAGCCCGACCTCGTTTCTCAGATACAAACAATAATCACGAATGAAATCTTCGGTTAGTTCATTCATCGCAATATCTGTACGCTTGTAGTTTACCTTGATAAACTCTGCAAGATATTTTCTTACGGTGAGGTACTTTTGATATGTACTCAGAGAACGATCCTTGCCAACACGCTTGGCAAAGGCTTCGTTCTCCTTGTCGAATGCTCGAAGCAAGGTCTCATACTCAGTTCCGATGCCTTGATAGGCGTTGCGTACCATTTCGGCAGTTACGAACGCTTCTCTATCCGAAATTCGTTGGTAGTGCTTGATTATTTGAGCCTTGATATTATCCAAAGCTAAATTGATGTCTCTCGATTCTTTACTCTTGCCTTTGGCTCGGTTGCCTTTCACATCCCATAGGTCTTTGTGGATGCTCTGCTTGTAACTGAATTGAGATACTCGTTGATTGTCACTCGTCCAATAATGGGGACAATACCGTTTTTCTCCTTGCTTCCGTTCATGTAGAACAGCACCTTGAATGTACTTCGCATAATCTAATCTTTTTTGGTTACGAAATTAGTTATCAGCGAGTTATACATTGATATGCAAACTGACGCAGAACGATGAAACGTGACGACACAAAGAAATACTTTACTGCATTATCGGGTAATGATTTGAAAACCGTTCCTATTCATTACCTTTCATTTCCTTGCTTTATTGCCATTGTTACCATTTCCGAGGTTTGCCGTTTAATGCGTTATGGGTCAGTGATTAACGCACTTTTTCGCTTTTTTTGCTCCGAGAACCGTAATTTTTATGTAAAAT
>JAFOBJ010000041.1 GCA_017381865.1 Bacteroidales bacterium | reverse complement strand
CTATAATCTGACGCCCTTACAGGGCTGTGATTCTGACATAATATAATAACTTTGATGAAAACGTTTTCATCAAAGTTATTATATTTATCTATGTACTAATGGGTTATATTGATTTTACCAACCATTTTTGGCAATTATACCTAAAATCTCCAATTCCTCATACCTTCATCCCCTTAGTTCCTTAGTTCCTCAATTCCTTAGTTCCTAATTAAAAACCCTAAGAGTGTGTCCGTCATATTGAGTTCTGTATTCAATCAGAGGATAACCCATATAATTAGGTGTGAATATGGAACCGTCTAATATACTGTATTTTATGTCAAGACAAGTGTCGACGACGAAAGGAAATTCGACTATAAGTTTGGAGTTTTCGCCGCAATAATTAGGCTCGTTTGGCGATTGTCGTTCGTAAGCCTTGAATTCGTCTTGTGAGTAGCGATAAATGATGATGCCTCGACTTGGCCAAGGAGCATAGAATTCAAGACATCCGCTTACTGTATTTAATTCAGGATAAAATGTGGAATTAGGATAAATCTCGAAATTGATGTAGACATCTGGCGTGTTCGGATTGTAAGGCGTGTCAATACATGAATTGAAGCCTAAAAAAAATACTAATATGACCAAAAATTTTTTCATAACTTGAAAACAAAAATACAATATATTTGTTTAATTTTTAGAAAAAAAGAAAAGTATAACATTTATTGCTATGAAAAAACGTATTATCTTATTGGTTTTGTTGTTGTTAAATGTATTTTTTTATTCATGTTCAACAACTAAAGAAACAACAGAAGACGAATCTTTAGAGGTCGTTGTGCCTGTGTATTCGAATGATATGGACGAAACTTTGAAGGATGATAAAAATGAAAAGAACGCCGAGGTGAATGAAAGAGAGTATGAAAGACTGAAAAAAGAACATTTCAAACGCCAAACAAAGGAAGTACAGGCAGAAATGAAGAAAAATGAGAAAATCAGCTTGAAAAATACTCCTGTAAAAGAAAGAAAAACAAAGCGTTCATTGTTCAAGAAAAAAAATGATTATTGTCCAAATAAAGTGGATAATGTAATGATTATGGATGGCGTTAGCGATGTAAGACCATGATTGACAATGTGAAACATATTGTTTTTGTTATTCTGGTCCTGATGTTTGTAAATGAATCGTCGGGACAGAATAATAGTTTGTCGTCTTATATCCTTAATAAAGACATCGCAACAAACAATGTTTCACAAAGTTATCTCAGTACAAATGTCGTTACAGCTATTGATCAGGATAAAAATGGCATGATGTGGTTCGGCACGAAACGTGGATTGAACTCATACGATAGCTATAACTTTGAAGAATATAATCAAATTGAGGGAATCATAAATGCAACGATAACCGATATTCGTTCCGTTGGCGATACTTTGTTCGTCGGAACTGAAAAAGGACTTTGTGTCTATGATATAAAAAAGAAAAAGACAACAAATTTCTTTGCAGAAACAGATTCTCTTGAACTTCCTGATAATCACATATTTTACATTAGTCAGCCTATCAATGGAAAGGTCGTGATTTGTACAAAAGGCGGAACATCTGTATATAATCTTAAAACAAAAGAGTTCAAGATTTCTAAAATCAATAATTATCTTCCTGATTATGAGGTGCGTGGCATAGAACATGTCGATAGCAACGATTCATGGGTCGTGGCTACATCTAATGGTTTGGTGATATATCAAGATGAAAATCAGTCGTTAAGACATTTAAATTATTTTGGAAATTATGAAAATACATTGCCAAGTAATGACTTGAAATGTATATGCAAAGTGTCCGATGAAATGTTGTTTGTCGGAACGTCTAATGGAGTTTGTGTGCTGGATGCAAAAAATGTAAATATTAAAAGGATAGACCTTAATGCATTGACTAGCAATAAGTCTCTGAAATTGGATGTTTCAAAAATAATTCCATTTACCGATAAGGAAGTGATGATAAGTACATATACTAATGGGTTGTATGTGTATAATTATCAGGATAATACGGCGATACATATATCAAAGTTCAATAAGATAAATGCTCTGTCAGAGAATTATATTTATGACATATATAAAGATGAGCAAGGTTCTGTTTGGATTGCGACTTTCACAGGTTTGAATCGTTTTGAAAATAATCTTGCCAAATTCTCGACTGTAAGTATCTATGAAAACGGTGCGATGCTTTCAATAAACTGTTTTCTTGAAATGGAAGATAATAATATTCTTGTCGGCACAGAATCAGGCATTAAAGTGTTTAATATCAATGATAAATCTATAACCGATTTCAAATCTTTTTTCAAGTCTAAAGAAAATTATTTCGAGTCGTTATATGTATACAATTTTTATCTGGATGAAAATAATTGTATTTGGGTAGGAACTCGTAATGATGGTTTGTATATATATGATATTGAAGCAGATGAAGTTGTTGATGTTTCTGAAAAATATAACATAAGCAAACTTAAACATGCCGTTGTTAGAGGAACAGTCAAAGATGAATGCGATAATATGTGGGTCGCGACAAATATGGGCTTGTGCCGTATAAATCTGAACGATGAAACACATATGTTTTATGTTCCGCAAAGAAATGATAAAAGTGCAATACCAAACTATGATATATTCGATTTGTTGCTTGACGATGAAGCCTTATATGTAACAACAGGAAATGGATTGGCTGTATATAATTCTGATTCTGATAATTTTACGACTTATTACTTGCCTGACTCTTTGACGCAAAATGATGTTGTTAAGAACAATGGTTTCTTCGATATTGTGGATGGCGAGAACGGACGTTATTATATTGGCTCGTATTCTAATGGTATGTTGTCGTTTTCGCCAGATAAAAAACAGTTTAAGACATCTAAAATAATAGGTGACATTGGAACCATGGTTTATGCAATCATTCCTGATAATAATGGTTCTCTCTGGGCAAGTACAAGTAAAGGTATTATGAAATATAGCTTGGCGACAAGAGAAACAACTAATTACGATGTCAGCGATGGTTTGCAAGGTAATGAGTTCTCTCCAAATGCTTTTTTGAAAAGCGAAGACGGTTATGTGTTCTTCGGTGGATTCAGTGGCTTTAATTATTTCAAACCTGATGAAATTCAGTTGGAAACAACAGAACCTAAAGTCGTGATAACAAAATTGATGACTAGTGATGGTAAAAAATATCGTTACCTTTCGCATGGCGATACTATTCATTTGTCGTATAAATACAATTCTTTTGAAATAGAATTCGCTACTTTGAATCTGTTGAGAAAGAATATGGTGAAATATTCATATATGCTTGATAATTACGATAGAGGATGGGAATTTTATAATTCAAACCATCGTTATGTTGATTATAATAAAATACGTCCAGGAACATATGTGTTTAAGGTCAAGGCAGCAAATGAAGTTAATGAATGGATGGAAGAACCCGTGGAATTGACAATAATAATTCATCCAGCGTGGTACCAAAGAACTTCGTTCAATATATTAGTGATATTATTATTGGCTTTTGCAATATATGTTGTTGTTAGACAAAGAAATAAGCTTGCAAATCAGAAGAGGGAACAGAAACGTATCATAACGGAACTAGAAACGCAAATGTTGCAGTTGAAACAGAAAACACTTCAGTTGCAAATGAATCCGCATGTGATTTTCAATACTTTGAATAGCATTCAGCAATACATATTGGACAACGACGTTGAAAATGCAGTCAGTTATTTGTCGAGTTTTTCAAAGTTGATGAGACGTATTTTGAATAATTCAAATGAACGTTATGTTACATTGGCTGATGAAATAGAGGCAGTTAGCCTTTATCTGCAATTGGAATCTATGCGTTTGGGAAATAGGTTTAGTTACAAAATCGATATTGCTCCTGAAGTGGATGCCACAAATATAGAAATCGCACCTTTGATTGTGCAGCCTTTCGTTGAGAATGCTATAATTCACGGTCTCGTGCCTAAAAAAGATAATTGTGTTTTAAGTATCAGATTTTCAAAGCTTTCTGAAGATAAACTATTGTGCGTTGTAGAAGATAATGGGGTGGGACGTAAGCATTCTGAAAAAATGAAACAGGAGAGAGGCGCTTCTCATAAGTCTTATGGAATGAGTATCACTAAAAGACGTCTTGAAACCTTGACTAAAATATCAAATGACGATTTTAGCGTTGAAGTCGTTGATTTGTATGATGATAAAGGCGTAGCATCGGGAACGAGAGTAAATATCATCATTAGTTTTTATGATTAAAAAAATAGAAATATTATGATAAGATGTGTTATTGTTGAAGACGAGGAAGTGGCTCGCAAAGTTTTGAAATCGCTGTTAGCGCAATATTGTCAAGATGTGATGGTATGCGCAGAAGCCGATGATGTTGTTTCTGGAAAAAATATGATAGAAACATTTCGTCCAGATTTAGTCTTTCTTGATATAGAAATGCCTGGTGGTAGTGGCTTTAAGTTGTTGACTTCCATAGAGAATAAAGATTTTGAAGTGGTTTTCATCACAGCGTATGAGCAATTCGCTATCAAGGCGATACGTCATGATGCTTTGGATTATATTCTGAAACCTATCGATCCTAAAGAACTGGTGGCAGCAGTTGAAAAAGTCAAGGAAGCTAAGTATAAAAAGACATTGAAAAAACAATACGACAGCCTCCTGAAAAACCTTGATCCAGAACAATTGGTTGTCAGAAAGATAAGTCTCTCTACTGCAGATAAAATACATTTAATCGATGTAGATGATATAATAAGATGTGAGTCAGATAATTACTATACGATAATTTTCTTCAAAGACGGAACAAGCCTGATGGTTAGCAAAACTTTAAAGGATATGGAACAGAAATTGGAAGAATATGATTTCGTTAGAACTCATAAGTCGCATCTTGTTAATATGAGATGTATAATGAATTTTATAAAAGATGAAATGATGGTTGTTATGACAGACGGTACTAAAGTGCCTGTTTCTAAACGTAAAAAAGAGAGAATTTTGGAGGTTATCAATAACCTTTAGTTTTTTTTGTATTTTTGCAGTGCGGGGGGAAGTTACCATAGAGTATGCCTTCCGTTCCTTTTTTTTATTCAAGAATTATTATACATTATTAATTAATAAATACGCAATTTCAGATATAAAATATGTAGAGATGTCACCTATGTGGTGTTTTCAAAAAAATCATGTTGTTAGTCGTTAGTCATCATCAGTTTGTAAATGCTTAAAACAGACAGTTGATGACATTTGTTTTAGTATGTTGAAAAATATTTTTTGAAATTGAAAAAAATCTTCTATTTATTTAGATTTTTATCGTATCTTTGAACTCCTTTTAACGAACAATTGAGTAGTATAACATAAAATTTTAAGGTATGTTAAGAAAATTACTATTTACCCTTTGTATAGTGCTGACATCGTGGTCGTTAGCACTTGCACAAGTCGGACGACTTCAAGGTACAGTTGTCGACAAAGACACTGGTGAACCAATTCCATTTGCTAACATCGTTTTGGAAAACGGTGGTACACAGGTGGGTGGTACTAGTTCTGACTTTGATGGCAACTATGATATCAACCCGATTCCTCCGGGAACCTACGACTTGAAAGCAACTTTTGTTGGTTACAATACTTTTGTTATGAAAGGTATTGTTATTCCTGCTAACAAAATTACTTTCCAAGATGTGCCTATGAGCATGCAAACAGAAATGTTGGATGCTGTTGAAATTGTAGACTACAAGGTGCCTTTGATTTCAAAGGATAACACATCTGGTGGTGCTACTATTACTGCAGAAGAAATTGCGAAGATGCCTCAACGTTCTGCATCAGCTGTTGCAGCTAGTGTTGGTGGTGTTTTCTCAAGCGACGGTGAAGCTGGCAACATGCGTGGTGCCCGTGATGGTGCTACTTACTATGTTGACGGTGTTCGTGTTATCGGTTCTGCATCTGTTCCACAATCCGCTATCGACCAAGTCGAAGTTCTCCTCTCAGGTCTTCCAGCTATGTATGGTGACGCTACTGGCGGTATCATCAACATGACAACAAAAGGCCCTTCAAGAACATTCGGTGCAGGTATCGAAATGGAAACATCTGAATTGTTAGATGGCTACGGCCATAGCAGAGCTGGCCTCAACGTACAAGGTCCGTTGATTAAAGGCAAACACAGCGAAACAGCTTTGCTCGGTTTCTTCTTGTCAGGAGAAGTTAACTACAACCGCGACGGTGCTTTATCAGCTGTAGGTCACTACAAAGCAACAGATGAATGGTTGGAATACCTCAAAGCAAATCCTATCCGTGTATCAGGATCAGGCGCTGGTACTTACCTCAATGGAGAGTACACCAGAATGGGTTCAATGGAGTATATTAAAAACTCTCAAAACACATCAGGCTGGAGTGCTAACTTCGCAGGTAATATCAACGTTCGTACAACTGAAACTATCAACTTGACTTTCGGTGGTACATTTAACACTGGTAAGGGCCATTCTTATAACAGAAGCAGCGCTTACTTTAACTATGACAAGAATGCTGTTAGCGCATATAGAACATGGCGTGTTTATGGACGTTTTACTCAAAGATTCCCATCTCCACAAGAAAGTACATCTTTGATTAAAAACTTCTACTATAGCTTGCAAGTTGACTATGAACGCTATAATAGCGAATCTGGCGACCCTGACCATTGGAATAATGTATGGGATTATGGTTACCTCGGTAAATATACCATCTACAAAACTCCTTCATATGGTTTCGCTGACTCAACAATAAATGTCACAGACCCAGCAACAGGCGCAACAAAATCTTACAACAATGTATGGGCAACTACATCATGGGATTATGATACATTGGTAAAATTCCAAGCATCAGACAGAAATCCTTTGCTTGCAAACTATACATCTTTGTATTATGATTTGTATACAGATCCACTCGGACACTACCAAAACTTCACAGACCTCCAACTCGGTGGTGCTCTTTTGAATGGTGACAGCCCATCTGCAATATATGGTATGTACGCAGTTCCTGGTTCACTCCAAGCAAACTATGCTTATGGCGAATCAGATAAATTCAATGTTAACCTTTCAGGTGCTATGACAATTGGTAACCACGAAATTAAACTCGGTCTCCAATATGAACAACGTAACAGCAGATCTTATGGTGTTAATGGTTACCGTATGTGGTACTTGATGAGAAACTTGGCTAACTTCCACATCCAACAGTTAGACATTGCTAATCCAGAAGTTGTTAGCTACGATGGTTTCGTCGATACAATTCGTTACTATAGAAAATATGACGAAGCTTCACAATATCAATTCGACAAGAATCTTCGTGAAGCATTAGGCCTCGATGTTAACGGTTTAGATTGGATCAACATCGACTCTTATGACTTTAACGATAACACTATCCAATATTATGATAAGAATGGTGTAATGCATACAGCAACATTAGCTGACGGTTTTGACATCAGCATGTTCACACCAGATGAATTAACACAAGATGGTAATTCATATGTATCATACTATGGTTATGACTATAAAGGTAATAAGATTAAAGGTCAACCAACTTTTGAAGACTTCTTCACAGAAGTTGACGAAAATGGTAACTATACACGTCCTGTAGGTACATTCAAACCTATCTATATGGCTGGTTACATCCAAGATAAATTCGCTTTCAAAGATCTTATCTTCAACGTTGGTGTTCGTGTTGACCGTTTCGACGCTAACCAAAAAGTTATCAAAGACCCTTATATCCTTTACGATTACCAAACAGTTGGTGATGTTGCTAAGGATGGCATGATCACTTTACAAAATGGTACAGAGGTTGACGTTCCAGATAATATCGGTGATGACTTCGCTCTCTATGTAAACGCAGTAGATAATATTGAAGAAGTTGTCGGTTATCGTAACAACAATGTATGGTACGATGCAGACGGTAGAGAAATTGCTGACCCTACAACTTTAGATAAAGGTAGCGGTATTTCTCCATGGTTAACAGACCCAACACAAAAGAGAATTAACACAACTTCTTTCAAAGATTATGATCCACAATGGAGTGTAATGCCTCGTATTTCATTCTCATTCCCAATCTCTGACGAAGCATTGTTCTTTGCTCACTATGATGTTTTAACACAACGTCCAGGTAATAACTTTACTAATATTTATAGTTATTACTATTTCGATCAAATCAGTGGTGCTATCAACAATCCATCATTGAAACCATCACAAACAATCGACTATGAATTAGGTTTCACACAAAAGTTAACTAATTCATCATCAATGACAATCACAGGATACTACCGTGAAATCCGTAACATGATTCAGTTATATCGTTACACAGGTGCATATCCTAAAGATTACACATCATATAGTAACTTAGACTTTAGTACAGTTAAGGGTCTTACAGCATCATACGACTTACGTAGAACAGGTAACGTTCGTTTACGCGCAAGTTATACATTACAATTCTCAAACGCAACAGGTGCAAGTACATCAACAATGGCATCATTGATTGCTGCTGGTGTTCCAAACTTACGTTCAACATTCCCAATGCCATGGGACCGTCGTCACCAATTTAATATTGTTCTCGACTATCGTTTTGGTGAAGGAAAAGATTATAACGGACCTGTTACAAAACGTGAGAAATCAGGTAAGAAACCTATCAATTGGTTAACAAACACAGGTGCTAGCTTGACAGTTAATGGTGGTTCTGGTACTCCTTACACAGCTGCTTCAAACATTACATCACCAATTTCTCCATCAACAAACTTATTAGATGGTTCAATGTATGGTTCACGTCTTCCATGGTCATTCCGTTTTGACCTTCGTATTGACAAAGACATCAACTTGAAACTTGGTGGTAAAGATGGTGAAGGCGGACGTAATGCTTATATGAACGTTTACTTCCAAATCTTGAATCTCTTGAATTCTAAGAATATTATGGGCGTTTATAATGCAACAGGTAACCCAGACGATGACGGTTATTTGTCAGCTCCAGAATGGCAACGTGAAATCAACACACAAAGAGATCCTGTAGCATTTAGAGATCTTTACCAATTGTATGTAAATTCACCTTATAACTATTCACAACCACGTCAGATTAGATTTGGTGTAATCTTTAACTTCTAAACAGAATAAATAATACTGAAAATATGAAGACTATTGTTCGTTTATTAATCGTTGCATTTCTCTTTTTAAATGTAACAGAAGCAAGAGCCGAGAAAGTCCAAATGGCTGATAAAAAGTCTCGTACTCTTAGAGGTACAACAGCAGGTTGTACACCGTCTTCTACATTTGCATGGTTGAATATCAACAATGCGAGAGTGCGTGTTAATGCAGGTGGTGACATGTGGTGGGATCTTCCTGGTGGTACAGGAGCTAAATATTATATCCCAGCTAACAGCTCATCAACTTCATTATATGCAGGTTCACTTTGGATTGCTGGTCTCGACATTAACCAACAGTTGAAGTGTGCTGCTATCCGTTTCCGTCAAGCAGGTAACGACTTCTGGACAGGACCTCTTACTATAGATGGTACTGCTTCTATCGACCCTGTAACATGTATGGAATACGATAAAATGTATACTATCACTCGCGCTGAAGTAGATGATTTTATTGCAAATTGTGACCCTATAACTGGTGCTCCAGTAGCAGGTTATGAAATCCCTTCATCTATCGCTAACTGGCCAGCTCACGGCGATGTTAGTAGAGGTATGAGTTATTATCTCGCTCCTTTCTTCGATAAAGATAAAGATGGTAACTATAATCCATCTATGGGTGATTATCCATACTATGACGTCGACAATGAACTTTGCCACAGCCAAGTTCCAACAATGGATGAAGTTAATGAAGGTTCTATAAAAGGTTCTATCTTAGCTGACCAAGTTATCAAAGGTGACCAAACTATTTGGTGGGTTTTCAATGATAAAGGTAATGCTCACACAGAAACAGGTGGTTCTGCTATCGGTCTCGAAATTAGAGCTCAAGCTTTCGCTTTCGCTACTAACGACGAAATCAATAACATGACATTCTATAGCTACGAAATCATTAACCGTTCAACTTATACCTTAACAAACACATACTTCTCACCATGGACAGACGTTGACCTTGGTTTCTCAAGAGACGACTTTGTCGGTTGTGACGTTAGCCGTGGTTTAGGTTATGGTTATAATGGTAAAAACATCGATGGTACAGGTGAACCAGAAGCTTACGGAGCAAATCCTCCAGCAGTAGGTGTCGACTTCTTCCAAGGTCCTTACTTGGATCCAGATGGTATCGATAACCCTAAATATGATCCTATTACAGGTGAAAACTGTGACGAAAGTATCAATGGTGTTAACTTCGGTAATGGTATTATTGATGACGAACGTTTCGGTATGCGTCGTTTCGTTTATCACGATAATAACCAATCAGATAATGGTGACCCTGAAAAAGCAGCTGAATACTATAACTTCCTTAGAGGTATTTGGAAAAATGGTGACAAAATGCACTATGGCGGTAACGCTGTTCCTGGTACATCAGGTGTAACAGACTTGGCTTGCGACTTCATGTTCCCATTCGATTCTGACCCATGTAACTGGGGTACAGGTGGTGTTGTTCCAGAATTCAACGGTTACTGGAGTGAAGAAACAGGTAACAACGGTGCTCCAAACAACCCATACGACCGTCGTTTTATGCAGTCAGCTGGTCCTTTCACTTTGAAACCAGGTGCTGTTAACTATATCACTTTCGGTGTGCCATGGGCTCGTTCATCAGCTGGTACAGCTTGGTCATCAGTAGAATTGTTACGTCGCGTTGACGATAAATGTCAAGCAATGTTCGACAACTGTTTCGACGTTCTCGATGGTCCTCATGCTCCAGATCTCACATTCCGTGAACTTGATAGAAAACTTATCGTTTATATCTCTAATTCAGATGATTCAAATAACATCGGTGAGTCATATACAGAAGTCGATTCACAAATCTGTGGTCCTCTTGCAACAGACTCAACACAACGTAACGACTCAATATATCGTTTTGAAGGTTATATCGTTTATCAATTGGCAAACAAAGATGTTAACGTTGATGAATTGAATGACATCAGCAAAGCTCGTGTTGTTTATCAATGTGACGTTAAAAACGGTGTTTCTGAAATCATAAACTATGTATATGATGACGATTTACAAGCTTCAGTTCCAACATTAATGGTTGAAGGTGCTGACAATGGTATTAAGAGTACATTCGTTCTTACACAAGATGCATTCACAACAACAGGTGACGTTAACTTGATTAACCACAAGACATATTATTATATGGCAATTTCTTACGCTTATAATAATTATCAAGATTATGTTGTCGACGCTAACAACCCAATCGGATTGTTCGGTCAAAAAACACCTTACTTAGCTGGTCGTAAGAATATCCAATTGTATTCAGCAGTTCCTCATAAAACAGTTGATGGTACAATTATTAATTCTAACTATGGCGATAAATTACCTATCACACGTTGGACAGGTTTAGGTAATGGTGGTAACCAACTCGAATTATCACAAGAAACAATTGATGAAATTATGAGTAAAGGTCCAGCAAGTGCTGATGTTGTTTTCGGTGATCCTGAATATCCAGTAGCATATCACCCAACATACAAAGCTGGTTACGGCCCAATCGACATTAAAGTTGTTGACCCATTGAACGTTGTTTCAACAGATTACGCTATATGGTTTGACGAATTTGAACGCAAACTTATGACAAATGTAACAGGTGACAACGCACTTATGGGCGATACTGCATCTAAGAGAGTTTTCAAATGGTTCTTGAAAGACTTGAACACAGGTGAAGTATTCGAAGCAGACAATACAACAGAATTACAGACAGAACAAATATTTGCAGAAAGAGGTATTTCTGTAACAATTCACCAACCATGGTTGTTAGGTCCTACACCAGTAGGTAAATATCTTGACACAAGTGGTGATACACCACAACCATTGACAGTTCAAAAAGTTATTGCAACAAATAATGGTTTGATTACATCTTCAGTTACATATGCAGATAGTTCAAACCAATGGTTAAGCGGTATCAGAGATGATGACAACATGCCAGCTTCAGCTCTTAACTGGATTCGTTCAGGTATGTATGGTGACCAAGGATCAAAAGCTAATAATGACTACTTAGTATCATCAGATCCATATGCTAAAGGTTCATCACTTCCATACGACCCAGATGAAGCTTATGAAAGCATCGCTGAAGGTACATGGGCTCCATTGCTTTTGACAAACTTCTCAAGAAACTCAGGTCAATTTGTTCCAGGTCCATTATACAAAGGTAACTGTAGAGTTGACTCTATCTTCAGAAGATTAGGTTCAATCGATATCGTTTTGACATCTGATAAGTCAAAATGGACACGTTGTCCAGTTATCGAAATGGGCTTAGAAGAAAGCTTAACAGAAGGTAATGCACCATCATTCACATTGCGTAGAGCTCCATCTATCGACAAAAACGGTAATCCTTGTGCATCTATGACAATGGGCGCAAGTGACAATCCAGAAGATCCTAACTACATCGCAGCAAATGGTATGGGTTGGTTCCCAGGATATGCAATCGATGTTGAAACAGGTGCACGTCTCAATATGTGCTATGGTGAAGACTCATACTATCCAGAATTAAATGGCCGTGATATGATGTTCAACCCACCAGCATTGAAAGAGACAACAGTATTGTCAGCTCCTATAGCTCAGCTTTCAGATCCAGCATTGTTTGATGGCGTTGATAATACAGCTGTTATGGGTGGTAAACACTTTGTATACATTTTCCCAATGAATGACGCAGGTAACTTAGGTAATAATAGTTACAAGATTTCTGTCAAATCTCCTGCATATGACGCTGGTGCATACTTATACAATACAATGACAGCTATTGAAAATGCTCCATCATCATCACTCAAGGGTGTATTCTATACATCATTGTGGGGACAACCACTTTGGACTGGTATGCCAATGCCAGTAGAAGGAAGAGAATGGTTACAAGAAGGCAACCCTGTGAAAATTTCAGTTCGCATTGCAACACCTTATAGAGAAGGCTATGGCAACTTTGCACTTGAAAATGACACAGAATTGTTTGATACAATTAACCACGAAGGTTACAAACCTTACTATACATTCTCAACAAAAGGCTGTGGTCCTGTTATGAATGATCTTGAAAAGGCAGAGGAAGATCTTAATATGGTAACAGTAATACCTAATCCATATTACGCATTCTCAACATATGAAGAAAATGCTCTTACACACAAAGTTAAGATTGCTAACGTTCCAGAAAAATGTGTTGTTACAATCTACACAGTTAATGGAGCTAAGATTCGTCAGTTCAAGAAAGACTCTAGTGTTACATCAATTGACTGGGATTTAACAAACTTTGCTAATACTCCTATCGCAAGTGGTTTCTATATCATTCACGTTAAGGATAATAAAACAGGCAATGAAACAACAGTTAAGTTCTATGCAGCTATGCGTCAAGTTGACTTAAATACATTCTAATTATTATGCGAACAAAATTAAAAAGTACGATCATGAAAAAGTTATTTAAATCTATCGTTATAGTAAGCTTGACTATCTTAGTATTAGGATATAGCCATACAGCATTCGCAGGTAATAAGGATAGGTCTGGTCAAGCAGGCGCTACAGAATTGTTAATAAATCCATGGGCTGCATCAGCTGGTTGGGCTAATGCTGGTATGTCAAAAATACATGGTGTTGAAGCTATGTGGGGTAACGTTGCAGGTATCACTGCAACTAACTCCATCGACTTGAACTTCTCATATACAAATTGGTTGAAAGGTTCAGAAGTTAATGCATACTCATTCGGTTTCTTAGCACGCGTTTCTGAAACAGTGGTAGCTGGTCTTTATGTTATGTCATTCAGCCCAGGCGAAATCTACAGAACAACAGAAGATAACCCAGACCTTACATTAGGTACATTCAAACCTAGTTTGATGAATATCAATGTGGCAGTTGCTAAATCATTCTCAAATAGTATTCACGCAGGTTTCGTTTTGAAAATCATAAGCGAATCTATTTCTGATATGATAGGTACAGGTGTTGCTTTAGACGCAGGTATCCAATATGTAACAGGTATCACAGATAACATTCACTTCGGTATCACTTTGAAAAACATTGGACCTACCATGAAATATAGTGGCGACGGTCTTACATTCAAAGCACAACCAGGTTCATTCTGGGGATCATCACTCACTGTTATTCACCGTGCAGACCAATTCGAATTACCAACACAATTAAATATCGCTGCAGCTTACGACTTTAACTTTGCAAATGGTTATCGTCTTACAGCAGCTGGTAACTTCACTTCAAACTCTTTCTCAAAAGACCAAGTAACATTAGGTCTTGAAGGATCTTTGAAAGATTACTTAGTACTCCGTGCTTCTTATACATTAGAACAAGGCATCTGGAGTGACATCGAATTGGACGAATGTACAAACGTTAATAGAGGCCTCGCAGTCGGTGCTTCAGTACAAGCTCCTCTCAGCGAAAATATGAAAGTCGCTATTGACTACTCATTCCAACAAACAGCTCACTGGAATGGCACACATACAGTAGGTGCAAGAATTATTTTCTAAAAGATAGCATCTGATTAAAAAATAATTCGTATCTTTGCATACATTATTAAACGAAAGGGCCCTTATCTCGGTAAGGGTCTCTTTCTTTTTTTCTTAACTTAAATAAATCATATATTATGGCTGAAATTGAATATTTTACACAGGCTGGACTTCAGAAATTAAAAGATGAATTGGATCGTCTTATTCTAGAGGAACGTCCAAAAATCGTTCAGGCAATTGCTGAAGCTCGTGATAAGGGAGATCTTTCAGAAAATGCCGAATATGATGCTGCTAAAGAAGCTCAACAACACCTCGAAATGAAAATAGTTGAACTTCAACAACTCATTATGAGTGCTCGCATAATTGATGAGTCTAAAATAGATACTTCAAAGGCTTTGTTGCTTTCAACAGTGAAAATTAAGAACTTGAAAACTAATGCCATCATGGCTTATACTCTCGTTCCTGAAAAAGAAGCTGACCTTAAAAACCATAAAATATCTGTCACTTCTCCAATCGCTAAAGGTTTGCTCGGTAAATCTGTCGGCGATCAAGTGGAAATACAAGTGCCAGCTGGTAAGGTGATGTTTGAAATAATTGAAATAACACGTTAAGTTATGGCAACAATTTTCACAAGAATCATCAATGGCGAAATTCCATGCTATAAAATAGCTGAGAATGATAAATTCTTCGCTTTCTTAGATATCAATCCTTTGATGAAAGGTCATACTCTTGTCATTCCTAAGAAAGAAACAGATTATATCTTCGATATTGAAGATAATGATCTCGCAGAAATGATGGTGTTCGCTAAACAAATAGCTGTTAAAATCAAAGAAGCTATTCCTTGTACAAAAGTCGGTGTAGCTGTTATTGGTCTTGAAGTGCCTCATGCTCACATTCACCTCGTACCAATGCAAAAAGAAGGCGACCTCGATTTTAAACGTCCAAAACTCCAACTTTCTCAAGAAGAGTTCTTGGAAATCCAAAAGAAAATTGCTTTTTAAATAAAACTCAAAACTAAAAACTCAGAAAGTCATTCCAGATTTCTGAGTTTTTTTATTCCACGAAATTAATCATCCACGAAATGTCACGAAAAAACACGAAAGGTTTTTGATTGTTGTTTGTTAGAATCAACCACGAAATTTCTTATATATCAAATTCGATACAAATTTTAAAGACGAAATTGTCCCATGTTTTATCGTATGAATAAGGTCCGTAGCGATAAAAAGCTCCCAATCCAAATTTAATGATGCCGATATTTAAAATGTTGTCGACAATGAGTCCGCTTTCATAATAGAGTTGCTGAGTTGCTGAGTTGCTGAGTTGTTGAGTTCCATCAAACCAAGCGATGTTGGTTAAAATTATCAGTTCAGGATGGAATTTCTTAAAATCTATTAAGAGATTCTTGAAGTTGTGTGATAAATATAAAGCAGCAAATTCGTTGCAGAAAAACTCGTCAGGACTCATGGTGCTGAAACTTTCCATACAATAAATATCAAATTTATTCTCTCCAGTTCCATAAATATTGAATAATTCAGTTGCAGGAGCGAAACCGTTTATGTAGCCATATTGTGCAGCCAAAGATGTTTCTCCTAAACATCGTGTGTATTTTTTTCCTCTAAATAAAAATTCAAATTTGTCGAAGTCGTAAGGACTGCGGAAAACATTTTTTAAATTCTTTTTATAAGAAAGCCAAATCATAGGATTGGCATCACCTTCAACTTTGAATCCGTCTTTAGAATTGACAAACTTTTCTCCGAAAGCTATCCTTAATTTAAATTCCAAAGTGCTCAGGCGATGGCTGTTGACTATTGGCTGTTGGCCATTGACTGTTGACCATTGACCATTGACTGTAGTTTTGTCTGATACTTCAAATCTAGCGAATGCTTTGACGTTTTTGTTTAAATATGTTGAATAATTGACATATATGTAATCATTTAATGAAGTCGATTTCGTATAAAAATACTTGAAATTTTCATGATTTAGCAGAATTTCGTTTTCTTTGAAGCCATAATTTCCAAATCTTTCGAATTTATGGTATAACCCGAATTTTAATTTCATGTCTTTAGAACGTAAAATCTTGAACGTTAGGTCGGTAGCATAATTGAATTCTTTTGCCTTTGTCCAATAATTGCCAAAACATTCTATGGAAAAGATTTTCGATAAACGATCGTTTGTCTCCAATCCCATACCGAACATTAAACCATTTCCAATGTTATAACCAGCGATGTTGTCAATTTTCAAATTGATGAATCCGATAGGGATTCCTTTTATAAACATTGAAGACAAATAAGAAGTTAATTGGTCAAGGTTGATGTTATTTACGGAATAAATAGAGTCTATAATTTTATATGTAGAGTCGAGTTGTTCGTCGCTGAGTTTTTGGTAACTATATGAAATTATTGTGTCATTTGAAGTTACGCTGACATTATTCTGTCCGATTAAACAGAAATTAAATATCAAGAAGAATAATGTCAATATCAGTTTGTTCATGGTTTGAAACAATTCATAATGCATAATTCATAATGCATAATTAATTTTCAATTTTTAGTTTTTCATTATTTATATGTCTATCCTTGTCGCGGTTTGTCTTTTTTTCTAGATTTTTTTTGAATGCGTCAGTCAAATCGATGCCAGTTTGGTTGGCTAGGCAAATCAGGACCCAGAGGATATCGGCCATTTCGTCGGCCATGTTATATTCTTTATCGGAATTCTTGAACGATTGTTCGCCATAAGTGCGAGCCATAATACGAGCTAGTTCACCCACTTCTTCAGTTAATAAAGTCATGTTTGTCAATTCGTTAAAGTAACGAACCCCGTGAGTTTTAATCCAGTTGTCGACGATTTTCTGAGCTTCATCTATTGTCATAAAATTATTTTTTACAAAAATACATTTTTTAAGACTATGAGTCAATAAGGCAATAAGTTGATGAGTATTTTTTATAAATTTGCAAAAAAATAATAACAGTGGAAAATACTTTTACTTTAGTCGCAAAGACATTGCCAGGCTTCGAAGAAATTCTTGCTGAAGAATTGAAAGCTTTAGGCGCAGAAAATATCAATATTTTATATCGTGCTGTCAGTTTTGAAGCAGACAAAGCCTTGATGTACAAAGCGAATTACTGTCTTCGTACAGCATTGAGAATCTTGAAGCCAATACAGACTTTTGTTGCTCGTAATGAGTTGATGTTATATAAGAAGATTTTTGAGATTAAGTGGCATGAAATTTTCGGTATTGAGGAGACTTTTGCTATCGACGCTGTTGTGAACGGCAATTATTTCACTCATTCTCAATATGCAGCACTTAAAGTAAAAGATGCCATTGCGGACGAATTCCGCAACAAATACGGCGCACGTCCTTCTGTAGATACAGAAAATCCTGATTTGAGAATAAATATTCATATTGATAACGAAAAAGTTACGCTTTCATTCGACAGCTCAGGCGATTCATTGCATAAAAGAGGCTATCGTAAAGCTGTCGACAAGGCTCCTATGAATGAAGTGCTCGCAGCTGGTCTCATCAAACTTACTGGCTGGAACTATGACAAGAATTTCGTCGATTGCATGTGCGGTTCAGCTACAATTCCTATTGAGGCAGCGATGGCAGCGATGAATATCCCAGCAGGTTATTTCAGAGAGAAATACGGATTCATGACTTGGCACGATTTCGATGAAAAACTTTGGAAAGAAGTCAGAAATGCGGCTGATGAAGAAATACGCGACTTCGACTACGAAATCATGGCTTCAGACCATTCTGCAAAAGCAGTTCAAATTGCGATGTCGAATATCAAAGGAGCACACCTTTCTCACGATATCAATTTGAGCCAACAAGATATGTTCGAGATGACGCCACCAGAAGGTCCAGGCATCTTGCTCATCAATCCTCCTTACGGCGAACGCCTCGAAGAAAAAGACCTCGTCAATTTATACAAAAACATTGGCAATGCCTTGAAACATAATTTCAAAGGCTACGAAGCTTGGGTGATAAGCAGTAACAAAGAAGTCTTGAAACTCATCGGCTTAAAACCTTCAAAGAAAATAGAAGTCTATAATGGCTCGTTAGATTGTCGTTTCGTGAAGTTCGACATCTTTGATGGTTCTTATAAAGATATGAAAAAGAACGAAGAGCTAAGAACGAAGAACTAAGTGCTAAGAACGAAGAACTATATTTGTAGTTTAAAAGATGAAAAAAATATTCTTGATAATAGTGTTTGCTTTTTCTTTCATGTCGTGTGTTCATGAAGATGTTCAATTTAATCCGATGGTTAATTTTCCAGGAGATAGCATCGTTGTTCTTGACATGGATTTGAGAGGCGTTGTTAATGATGGTATCGTCATTCCTTCTGTAAATCAATGCGAAGATGGAATGTTTGTCTTTAATTTCAATGCCAAAGCTGGTCAATATTACAAGATATTTTATCAGAATGAATCATATAAATTCGATAATGACAATAATTTGAATAATGAAAACTTTTACGGAAGTTGGGAAGATGTCAATATCGGATTTAAGAAAGTTGAAAAAAGCGGACTTGTTACAGATTCGTTCAGAATTGTTGGAAATCCTCGTGATGAGAAGAAATATTATGGTGCTGACTTGACAAAAAATACTTTTAGTCAGGAAGCTGTCGATAATGTTATCAATGCAATTCGCAACACTCCAGAATGGCTTGAATCGGTGCGACAAAAGGCTGTAAATAATAACTTTACCTTGGATAGACAGCTTTATCTGGATGCGATATGGATTATCAACGACAATAAAAACATCGGCGATGTTAACAATAGATTCAAGCGCAATCCTCGCGTCGGTGAATATTCATTCATGCTTGTTGTCTGTAACGAGAAATCGTTAAAAGATATTCCTGATTATATCAAAAATATCAGTCTTACTGATGAAAGCGGAAATTATGTCAATCCGTATGCTTATTTCTCAAAAAATAAAGATAAGTCTGTCAATGTTGTGATAAGTCCGAAAAGATTGAAAACATGCGCTGTCATTACTCCAGAATATGGCTTGTTTTTAGATGAGACGACAGTCAAGACTGACGATTATGAAATTAACAATTCAAATCCGAGATGTAGCGATTCGGAGGAAATGTATTCCAATGCTTTATACAAACAATTTCTGAGTGATGTGAGCAGACAATACACTTTAAGAAATATTCCGTTGATTAAAGATGTCGTTTCTGATGAAGACCCTTACACCATGAAGGAATATGAAGAAGCGAAGACAAAATACGACAGTTCTCAGCTTCAATATAATTATCCTGTTGTGACAGAATGTCTTGGCAAGACTGTGAAAATCAATGAAGATAACAGCATTTCCTTGATAAATCCAGGTAATGACGATTTGAGTAATTTGAAGAAAGAATCGACGGGAATTATAACGAGAGTCGGTTTTACTTACGGAAAGTTTCGTGGCAAGATTAAGTTTCCGGTCATGTTGAACGACGAAAATATTTGGAATGGTTTGACTTATGCTTTTTGGCTGATATATCAAGATAATCATGCGTGGAACAACAGAAGAGCGACGGAAGGCGGATATATTGATAAAAATGATGACACTGAAAATCCGGTTCGACATTCGGAATATCATTATTCTGAGATTGATATTGAGATAGTTAAGGCGTCGCGTCATTGGCCACAGGCTTATTATTCAAAAAACGACACTAGATTCCAAGACGAGAATCCGATGTTTAACAATGAGATAATGTATTGCTGTACGAATTGGGATTTGGCAACAAAAGAACCGTCGAAGTTTTCTTATGGCAGAAATGAGATTTCATATCAAGGCAAGCAATTTGAAACCATGCGTTGGACAGATTTGTATAAAGCCTTGACAATCAAATCGCCGATAAATAATGATATTTTTAAGGAAGATTATTATTATTACGAAATAGAATGGCGTCCTAAGGAAATTATTTGGCGTGTTGGTCCGTCGCCAGACGAGATGGTCGTGGTTGGTTATATGAACGACAAATACACGGCGATACCTAACAACCAGATGCTGTGCATTGTAACGCAAGAATATCACTATTCAGAATGGTGGCCACCGATTGTCTTTGAACAAGGCTTGATACCGTACAACAAAAACGACATCGAAGGACGAGTTTATGAGATTGTTGTAGAGTAGGATTTCTGGAATTCAGGAGTTTTGAGTTTTATAAATACAGCATATTTCCTTGATGCTTTCTTCGATAGGAGTGAATTTGAAGTTCAGTTCGCGTATTATTTTTTCTGAGGAATAAGAATATTTTCTTGTTGCGGTGCGAGCCGTTTCTTTTGTGATGAGAGGTTTTTTACCTTGTATTTTTCCGATGAGCCAGAAGATGCGCCAAGCTATTTCGCTCAGGCCTTTCCCGACTTTTATGTAAGGAGCTTTTACATTGAAGTTTTGAGCCATCAAATTGAACAGATATTGGTAAGAGATAAGAGCTCCGTTGAGGCAGTATCGTTGGCCGAATTTGTTATTTTCCATTAACATTATCATGGCGCGAGCCACGTCTTTTACGTCGACGAAGCCATTGATGCCGGTTGTGTAGAAAGGAAATCCTTTGGCGATGACGTTAAAAAGTTCGCAGCTGCTAGAATTCCATCGGCCTGCGCCGAGTATCAGTGAAGGATTTACGATGGTAGCGTTGAGGCCTTCGGCTATGCCGCGCCAGACTTCCATTTCGGCTTCGTGTTTCGAGATTGAATATATGCTGTTGTTCTTTGAGAGCGACCATGGCGAATTTTCGTCGATAGGTTCGCCCTCGAGGGCGCGGCCAAGAGCAGCGATGGAACTGACGTGACAGAATTTCTTCACTCCGCAATGCAAAGCCGCATTGACCATGTTTCGCGTTCCTTCCACATTGACACGCATCAGACTGCCTTTGTCGCTTGGGTCGAAAGAAACGACAGCAGCACAATGATAGACCTCATCGACATCTTTCATCTCAGCTTCAAGAATATCATAATCCAAAACATCACCATAAACAAACTCGATGTTACTAGGAATTTCATTAAAACCATAACGCTTCAATACGTCATTCAACAACGATAAATCACTGTTTTTGCGACATAACAATTTGACTCTGACTATTGACTCTGACTCAGAACTTATAGACTTATTGACAGATAGACTTATTGACTCAGATTCTAACTGTTGTTTACAAATTAATGTTGCTACTAGATGTGATCCTACTAATCCGGTGCATCCTGTGATGAAAATCATGATTTTTATTTATGATTTGAGCAGTGAGCTATGGGCTCAGAACTATTGATAATACTTGTTATTTCCTGTACAAATATACATAATTTAGTTTTACAATTCTCATTGCACACTGCTCGTGGTTCATAGATAAAAAAATCTTGGCAATATGCTGATAATTATTATCTTTGCAATCCTAAATTTTATTGTTATGAAAAGATTTTATTTTGCGATTATTTTATTGAGTTTGTTTTTTGTAGGATGCAAACCAGAAGTAGAAAATCCTACAGTTGTTACACAAGAAGTTACAGATGTTACAACAAATACTGCGAAAATTATCTATAATATTGTTGATGATGGCGGAGCAGAAGTGACATCAAGAGGCGTTTGTTGGGATACGATACAAAATCCAACGATAGACGATAACAATACAAATGAAGGTGTTGGAATTGGAACATTCACTTCAGAACTCATCGATTTGGCGTCTCAGACCACTTATTATGTTAGAGCTTATGCTGTTAATAGTGTGGGTGTTTCTTACGGAGAAGAAATTAGTTTCGTGACATTGGCTGATGAGATTGAAGAAGAAGTTGAGATTGTGACAGAAACAATAGACGTAAATGGAGTTACTTTTACAATGATATTTGTGGAAGGCGGCATCTTTGAAATGGGAGCTCAGAATTCAGATCCAAACAAACCTAATTATGACGAAGAAGCTTGGGATAGAGAAGGCCCAGTGCATTTGGTAACACTTTCAGATTATTATATCGGCGAGACAGAAGTAACACAAGAACTTTGGCGAGCAGTGATGGGTTATAATCAAAGTCATTTCAATGGCGAGCAGAAACCTGTTGAACAAGTTTCTTGGTATGAATGTAAAAATTTTATAAATAAATTAAATCAATTGACAGGCAAGAACTTCAGATTTCCAACAGAAGCAGAATGGGAATTTGCTGCAAAAGGAGGCAATGAATCTCAAGGTTATAAATATAGCGGCAGCAATAATATTGACGATGTGGCTTGGTATTCTTTTGATGGCAAGGAAACTCGTATTGTGAAGAATAAGCTTCCTAATGAATTAGGAATTTACGATATGTGTGGCAATGTTATGGAATGGTGCGGTGATTTGTTCGCTGATTACACTAGCGAACCACAAACAGATCCAACAGGAAGTTCATCAGGTACAGACAATATCGTTCGTGGAGGCTGTTGCCTTAGCAACGCTACTTACTGTCGCATGACAGTTCGCAGTTTCTTCAATCCAGGCGGCGCCAGCTACGGCATCGGATTCCGTTTGGCTATGGAACCTTAAATTTTTAACTTTGAACCCTGAACTTTAATTGAAAAAGTTCAGGGTTCTTGGTTCTTAGTTCAAAGTTTTTTAATTATCTTTGCGTTTCTAATTTAGAATTAAAATCTTACATCAATGAATAAAAATTTTGTAGAAGAATTACGTTGGCGTGGTATGCTTCACAGCATGACACCGGGCACTGAAGAACAATTGAATAAAGAATTGACAACAGCTTATCTCGGTATCGACCCAACAGCCGACTCTCTCCATATAGGACACCTTTGTGGTATTATGATGCTTCGTCATCTTCAACATGCAGGCCACAAACCACTCGCTCTCCTTGGCGGCGCAACAGGTATGATCGGCGACCCTTCAGGGAAATCAGCAGAACGTAACTTGCTCAACGACGAGATCTTGAACCATAACCAAGCTTGTATCAAGAAACAACTCGCTAAGTTCTTAGACTTTGAAAGCGACGCTCCTAATAAAGCTGAACTCGTCAATAACTACGACTGGATGAAAAATTACTCTTTCCTTCATTTCATCCGCGACATCGGCAAGCATATTACTGTCAATTACATGATGGCAAAAGACAGTGTGAAAAAACGTTTCAACGGCGAAGGCGAAGGAATGTCATTCACAGAATTCAGCTACCAACTCGTTCAAGGTTACGACTTCTTATACTTATATCAAAATAAAAACTGTAAACTTCAACTCGGCGGCTCTGACCAATGGGGCAACATCACAACAGGCACAGAGTTGATTCGTCGTAAACTCGGCGCAGAAGAGACAGCATTCGCTCTCACATGTCCGCTTATCACTAAAGCCGACGGCGGTAAATTCGGTAAGACAGAAAAAGGTAACATCTGGCTCGACCCAGCTAAGACATCACCTTACGCATTCTACCAATTCTGGATGAACTGTTCTGACGACGATGCTGCTAAATATATCAAGATTTTCACATTATTAAGCAAAGAAGAAATCGACGCTCTCATCGAACGTCATGCTGCTGAGCCACATCTCCGTGAACTTCAACGTACTCTCGCTCGTGAACTTACTATCATCGTTCACTCAAAAGAAGACCTCGAAATGGCAGAAGAAGCAACACAAATCCTTTTCGGTAAAGGAACTTCAGAAGCTCTTCACAAATTTGACGAAGCTACTTTGTTAAGCATCTTCGAAGGTGTGCCTCAAGCTAATGTCGCTAAGGCTGACATCGAAGCTGGAATGCCAATCATTGACTTCCTTACACAAACAGCAGTGTTCCCATCAAAAGGTGAAGCTCGTAAAATGTTACAAGGCAACGGAGTGGCAGTCAACAAGGAAAAAGTCGCTGATACAAAAGTTATTACTAAAGAAGACTTGCTCAACGATAAATATATCCTCGTTCAAAAAGGTAAGAAAAACTATTATCTCATCATAGCTGAATAATTATGAGCACATTCCTTCTTATCTTGATTCCTGCACTCGTCATTATGGCGGTGGTTTTCGCTGGTATTGGAATTAAAATGCTAGTAAAAAAAGACGGACAATTTGAACGCAAGTGCGCTCACTCCCTCGACCCTGACGCTAAATGCACATGCGGCGGCAAAGGCGACGGAAGCTGTAGGAAGAATAAAGACAACAAAACTACAGGTCAACAAGACGCAATTCATAATTCATAATTCATAATGCATAATTATTAAAAAAGTGTTTCGAGATTTTTTTTCGGAGCACTTTTTTTTATTGACATTTAAATGTTAACTTTGTAAAGTTAAATGTTGAAAAATAAAATGAAAAAAATAATTTATATTATCGTTTTATGTTGTTTGCTGACAAATTGTAATCATGTTGAAAAACAACATTTTTTGGGAAGCACACAAGGTTCGTATTATTCAATAATATATTTCGATGAGCAAAACCGCGACTTCAGCAGTGAGTTCGATTCTATCTTTAAAGAAATAGAAAATACGCTTTCTCTGTGGGACGAGAATTCCATCATAAGAAGAGTGAATCGTAATGACACTACTGTCGTTTTGAATAAAATTTTCATAGACAATTTCAATTATGCGATGAAAGCCGCTGAACTCTCAGATGGCTACTTCGACCCGACTGTCGGGCCGCTTGTCCAGGCTTGGGGATTCCACTTTAAGGAAGGAATGGAGATGACGCCAGAAATAGTAGATTCTTTAAAACAACTCGTCGATTATCGTAAAGTTAAGATTGAAAACGGTAAAGTCATAAAAGAAAATCCTAATATGACATTAGATTTCAATGCTGTGGCGCAAGGTTACACAACAGATATGATTGGCGATTTTCTTCTTTCAAAAAACGTTAATAATTTTTTAGTCGATGTGGGTGGTGAGATTCTCGCAAGAGGACGCAAACCTAATGGCGAACTCTGGAAAGTTGGAATTGAAAAACCCGCCGAGAACAAAGGCTCCGAGAGAATAGTACAAGAAATCGTTGAGTTGGAAAACCGAAGCATCGTGACTTCTGGCAATTACAGAAAATATGTGGAACGAGGCGGCAAACGTTATTCTCACAGCTTGAATCCTAAGACAGGTTATCCTGCGGAAAACAAGTTGCTGAGCGCGACGATAATATGTGATAACACAGCATGGGCCGACTGCCTCGCCTCGATTTGTATGGTGGTAGGATTGGAAAAAGCAAGAGAAATAATCGAATTGAGCGACGATGCCATCGATGCTTATTTTATATATGTCGATGAAAATAATGAGGTTAAGGAATTAGAAGTTAGAAGTGATTGTAGAGACGTTTCAATGTTTCCTAAAATATAAACACACATTGAAGCGTCTAATCAATTAGGAGTTAGGAATGATTGTTAAAAACAATTTCTATTATTTCTCGTTATAATTATGCATTATGCATTATGCATTGAAAAAAGTGTTATTTTTGAAAAAACAAACAACAATGAATAATAAAGTCAACAGACAACGGACAATGGTCAATGGTCTTAGGACATTAGTCTTTAGCCTTTTGTCTTTAGTCATGATAACATCTGCTAACGCTCAGCAGCTTCAATCTTACACAGATACCAACTATAACGATGACGTTCAAACAGTGCTTCTTCATCCTGTCGGCGATTCTCTCGCAAAGCCAATCATTCCTCTCAATGATATGATGGGAAAACTGCATCTGCAGTTCGACGTCTTTGCCAACGACGCTCCTTATATGTATTACACTTTTATTCATTGTAATAACGACTGGACACAACAGTCTGACATTCAGCAGATAGAATATCTTAACGGATTTGAATCCGACGACATCGAGAATTATTCATTTTCTTTAAATACTATGGTCGATTATGTTCACTTCGACCTCGTCTTTCCTACAGAAGATATGATTCCGAAAATCTCAGGTAATTATCTTCTCATAGTTTTTGAAAACGAACTCACGCCAGAAAATATTTATTTCACACGCCGTTTTATGATTGTTGACGAAAAGGCTAATTTCAATGTAAACATTCCTCGTTATCCTTTTGATTTAAGTCTCGGTACGAACAAGCAGCAAATTAATATGACTGTTTCTTATCCTAATATTTTTAATTCTTTGGCTGAGCAATATTCAAATGTTACAATTCAGCAAAACGGCCGTTGGGATAATGCTGTGACGGGATTGAAGCCGACATATGTCTATCCAGATTATCTTTCTTATGAAAATAATGTTAAGACTGTCTTTAACTCTGGTAATCAATATAGAAGATTCAATACAAGTAATTTGAACAATCGTCCTGAACAGACGAAGACCGTCGAGATGTCGAAAGATTATTATGTAGTTACATTATATAACGACCAGAAACGTAATTTGTATGCTTATATCGACGACGAAGATTTGTTCGGCGAGAAGGTTATTTATCTTGAACGTGACGATAGAAATGCGGCAACGGAAGCAGATTATGTAATGGTAGAATTCTTCCTAGATTGGTTTCCAGTGATGACCGACCAAGATGTTTATATCATGGGAGCGATAACAGATTGGAATCTCGACGAGAAAAATAAGATGACTTACGATTATGAACGTAAGGGCTACGCACTCAATCTGTTACTGAAGCAAGGATATTATGATTATATCTATGCAGTGAAAGAAAGAGGACAGGCGACGGCAGATGTCGGTGTTGTTGCAGGTAATTTCTGGGAGACGAAAAACGAATATACGATATATTTATATATCTTCGACCCAACGCAGAATTACGACCAGCTGATAGGAGTGAAGACGGTTTTATCACATTAATTTTTAAAATATGTCGGAAGAGAGAGTCACTTTATTTGCAGAGATTTTGCTGCCATTGCCGATACCTGGCACTTACACCTATCGAGTTCCTTTTGAGTTAAACCAGAAGGCGAGGGTAGGACAACGTGCTGTGGTACAGTTCGGTAAGACGAAGATTATGTCGGGACTGATAATATCTCTCACAGAAGAAGTGCCAGATTGCACAAGTATAAAATATCTCCTCGACATACTTGACGATGACCCTGTCGTGAATGAAAACCAACTTAAATTATGGCGTTGGATTTCATCGTATTATCTCTGTTATCTCGGCGATGTTATGCAGGTCGCTCTTCCTTCTGCATTGAAGCTTTCAAGCGAGTCGAAGATTATGTTGTCGGAAGACTTCCAACTCGATACTATGACGCTGAGCGATAATGAATTTCTTATCGTGGAAGCTCTTCAGATACAGCCGCAACTCACTATCACTGAGGTAAGTAAGATAATAGGTTACAAGAAAATCATGCCTCTCATCAAGACGATGATAGAGAAGAAAATCGTCGTGATGCAGGAAGAATTACAGCAGAAATATAAGGCTAAATATGAGCGATATGTGCGACTTTCGAACACTTATCGTAGCGACGATGCGATGCGAGAGCTGATGGACACTCTTTCAAAACGAGCCTACAAGCAGCTCGAGCTTCTGATGGCGTTTTTTGTACTCGGCGGTTCGGCAGATAATGATGTGCTTGCTTCTGATTTGTTAAAAAAAGCTAATGCGACATCGTCAATATTAGCGACTTTGGTCGATAAGGGCGTCTTTGAGTCTTATCAAAAAAGAGTCAGTCGTCTGAAAAAATATGATGCTCTGACAGATGTTTCGACTATCAATCTTACTGAGAAACAACAAGAAGCCTTTGATAATATACATAAAGGCTTTGAAGAAGAGAAACCTGTTTTGTTGCATGGCGTAACAGCGAGTGGCAAGACGGAAATCTATATAAAACTGATTCAAGAAGCCATTGACGAAGGAAAGCAAGTCTTGTATCTGCTTCCGGAAATTGCTTTGACAGAACAGATTATCAATAGGTTAAAGAAATATTTCGGCGATATAGTAGGAGTATATCACTCACGTTACGACAACAATGAACGTGTCGAGATATGGCAACAGGTGATGAACTTTAGAAGTCAACAGCCAACGGCCAACGGCCAACAGTTATTGACTTCAGAGGTTCAAAAGCCAAAAGCCCAAAGCCTTAGTTCAAAATACCAGATTATCATCGGCTCGCGTTCGGCTGTGTTTTTGCCGTTTACTGACTTAGGATTGATTATCGTTGACGAGGAACACGACAGCTCGTTCAAGCAGATAGACCCGGCGCCGCGTTATTCGGCTCGCGACCTCGCCGCTCTTATGTCGAAGATGTTCCACGCTCGCCTCCTGTTGGGCTCGGCTACGCCGTCATTCGAATCATATTACAACGCACGCCAGAATAAATACCATCTCGTCACATTGTCGGAACGTTACGGTGGTGTCGAGATGCCAGAAATCATCGTCAACGACCTCAGAGTCGAGACGCGTCGTAAGACGCTGCAAGCCAACTTCGGTAGCGCACTCATCGAGGCGATGAATAAGACGCTCGGGGAGAAAAACCAAGTCATCTTGTTCCAGAACCGCCGCGGATTTTCTTTAAGAATAGAATGTGAACATTGTAACTATATCCCTCAGTGTATCAACTGCGACGTCAGTCTGATATACCATAAAAACCAGAACATACTGAAGTGCCACTACTGCGGCTATACGACCAGCGTGCCGACAGAATGCCCGTCATGCCGCAGCACAGACCTCAAGATGTACGGCTTCGGAACAGAACGCATCGAAGACGACCTGAAGGTAATCTTCCCTGACGCTAACAGCGCACGCCTCGACCTCGATACGACACGCACGAAAAACAGCTATCAGTTTATTCTGGAACAATTTCAAAATAAAGAAACCAATATCCTCGTCGGAACACAGATGGTGACAAAAGGCCTCGACTTCGACTCGGTAAAGGTCGTCGGAATCCTCAACGCTGATAACATGCTGACATTCCCCGACTTTCGCGCTTACGAACGCAGCTTCCAGCTGATGGAACAAGTGAGCGGTCGCGCCGGAAGAAAAGGCGACAAAGGCAAGGTCATAATACAGACATACCAACCTCAACATCCTGTGATACTCAACGTGATGACTCACGATTATGTGAAGTTTTACGAAGAACAGATGCCGATACGACGTCAGTTCAACTATCCGCCATACTCGCGACTCGTAATGATACGCATGAAAGATGTTGATGAGCAAAAACTCAATAAAGCGGCTAACGAACTCGCCAAGATTTTCCGTCAGGTGTTTAAGGAAAACCTCCTCGGACCGGAATATCCTGTCGTTTCGAGAGTGAAGAATCAGTATATCAAACAGATGCTGATAAAAATTCATAAAGACCTTAACTCGACGAAAGTCAAGGAGTTTATCAATAAGACCATAGAAGACTTCAAGCATAACAACGATTTCAAGTCGGTGAAGATACAGATTGATGTGGACCCGATGTAGGATTTTGAACTATAAGTCCCGATAGGGACGGCAGAATATAGGCAGGTGTGCAGTGCGAAGCACGGAACGCCTGTACACTACATCCAGATGGTCTTTAAAGCTCCGTAGGAGCGACAGATAATCAATCAAATGCATATTTCTCGTCATATTTTATTCCGTGAGCATCTAGAAGTGATTTATATTCTTCGCGGAATGTCATTGTTTTATGATGTTCGTTTTGATTACGTATGTAATTTATCGTTTTAACTACGGATGTTGTACTTACAGAAAAAGCTCCGTATCCTTCTTGCCAAGAAAATTTGTTGTAATATTTATCTATTGTTTTAATCCAACGGCTACTGTCGGATTTGATAATTCTGACAAAGTCTGAAAGTGATTTGTTTTTGGGTAAAGATGTAAGGATATGAATATGATTATCAATGCCGCCAATTTCTATAGGAATACCTCCGATTCCGTTGATTATTCCTCCAATATACGAGAATGTTCTTTCTAAATCTTTGTTTAATATTTTAATTCCTGTGCTTTTGACATGGAATACAATGTGGATATTGATACTTGTAAATGTGTTTGCCATAATTTTGGTTTCTCTGTCGCGCCTACAGCGCTTTGATTTTTATTTGGTTCTCATTTTTACAGGGATTTCGTGCTCCGCACTTCATCGCCTGCCTATATTCTTTCGCACCTACGGTGCTGTTGCAAAAATAAACTTTTTGTTCGGATTCTTCTAAGGTTGGTCACTATTTTTTTTCTTGTAAAATTCCCTTTAAAATCATAATTTTGCATATTTATTTTTATATATAAATATGAACTTAAAACATAGTGTTTATCAATATCTTACTATGTTTTTGAAATATACTCTATGGGACAAATGTCAAGAAGAAAACAGCTCGAAACGATTCTTTCAGAAAAGATAGTGGTTTTAGATGGTGCTTTCGGCACTGAGATTCAGAGAATGGACAACACATTGTTGTCGCCTTACGAACCTTTAAACGCGACAAACAGCGAACTCGTCAAGAGGGTGCATCGCTCGTATGTGGAAGCCGGTTCAGACATCATTTCAACAAATTCTTTCAACTGTTCTTATCTTGAACTTTTGAAACATGGTTTTTCAAAAGAAGAAATCTACCGCTTCAATGTGTTGGCAGCCAAGAATGCTAAGGAAGTCGCTGCTGAATTCAATCGCGACATTTTTGTTGCTGGCTCCGTTGGTCCAACATCGCAGTCGTTATCGTTGAAAACCATAGAGTTCGATGAGATGGCAGATTCTTACAAAGCACAAATCTCGTCACTCATCAAAGGCGGCGTCGACTTGGTTTTAGTCGAGACATGCTTCGATGCGAAGAACATAAGAGCTGCTGTCTACGCTTATCTTGCTTCACTTTCAGACTTGAATCTCACCACAGACGACGTTCCGTTGATGGTTTCTGTCACACTCACAGAACAAGGCAATCTCTTGTCGGGACATACCGTCGATATCGTATGGCAGATGATAAAACACGCTAAGCCATTGTCGTTCGGCTTGAACTGCGGATTCGGTTTCGAGAGAGCAGCCGAGTTGGTGATGAAACTTCAAGACATTCCAACAAATGTGTCGCTTTATCCTAATGCCGGACTTCCTGACCTTGACGGAAGATATACTGAGTCGTGTGCCGACTTCAACAAGAAAGCTAATCGCCTCGCAACAGAAGGTCGCATAAACCTCATCGGCGGTTGCTGCGGCACAACGCCAGAACATATTCAGACAATAAAAAATGCAGTCGAAGGAATAGCCCCAAGACCTATCCCTCAACAAGAAATAAATAAGAAATTCAGCGTAATCGGCGAGAGATGTAATGTCGCTGGCTCTAAGAAATTTAGAGAACTTGTTAATGAAAATTTACAAGACGCAGTGTCGGTCGCAATTTCACAAGTGGAATCGAAAGCTGATGTTCTCGACGTTTGCTTCGACCATCCAGACATTGACGCTTCAATGATGAAAGACTTCATCGAACTGTTGTCGGCTTCTTCGGTGGCTTTCACTCCAACGATGATTGACTCATCTGACTTCGACACTTTGGTGCTCGGCGTGAAAAGCTCGATGGTGAAACCTATCGTCAACTCAATTTCTTTGAAAGAAGGCGAGACAGAATTTCTCAGAAGAGCAACGGAATTCTTCCGACTCGGAACCAAAATCATTTTGATGCTCGCCGATGAAAAAGGACAAGCTGATACTTATGAAAGAAAAATAGAGATAGCAGATAGAATCGTTAAGCTGGCAAAATCTGTCGGTTTTGATATCGACGATATTCTCATCGACCCTAACGTATTGACAATCTGCACTGGAATCGAGACACACAGATATTACGGCAGAGATTATATCCTTGCAACACGTTGGATAAACCAGAATTTAGGAACACACGTCACAGGTGGCGTAAGTAATCTTTCATTCGCTTTTAGAGGCAACACCGCCGTGAGAAACCTCTTGAATTCAGTCTTTGTACATCTTGCAAAAAGAGAAGGATTGGATTATGTAATCATAAATCCTAATGCTATAATTGCTGAAGAAAATATTGAACCAGAAGCATTTGAAGCTGCAAGATTAGCCATCGAAGGCGAAAGTGACGGCTCGGATTTGATAAGATTTGTATCGAAAGAAGTAGAAGTCAAAAAAGAGAAGAAAGAATTGACGACAGAAGAGAAACTTTCTGACGCTGTTGCTAGCGGTAACTCGGTGAAAGCTGCTGAGCTTACAAAACTAGTCTTGTCGGAAGGCGGAACATTCCAAGGCATCGTCAACGACATCTTGATGCCAGCGATGACATCGTTAGGACAACGTTTTGAAGAAGGAAAAGTGTTCCTTCCATCATTGGTAAAAGCAGCTTCTGCTATGAACGCAGCGATGGATGTCTTAAATGAAACCGTCACATTCTCAGATTCATCAAAGAAAAAAGTTACGCTCGCTACAGTATATGGCGACGTTCATGATATAGGTAAAAATATTGTCGGAACAGTGTTGAAGAGTTCCGGTTTTGAGGTGGAAGACCTTGGCATTCAGGTGCCAGCAGAGAAAATCGTCGAGTCGGCAAAGACATCGCAGGCTGTTTGTTTAAGCGGACTCATCACACCATCACTCACTCAGATGATAAAAGTGCTAGAACAACTTAACGAAGCTGGCTTGTCGATACCAGTCATCGTGGGTGGAGCAGCGACATCAAAACTTCACACCGCATTGAAAATGGCTCCAGTATATAACGGACCAGTGGCAAAAGCAACGACAGCGATAGACACCGTCAACCTTGTCAACAAACTCAGCGACCATCAGGCATGTTTGAGCTTGTATGAAGAACAAGAAGCAATACGTCGTCAAAAGACAGAGAATCTGTCACTTGTAGATTATTCTACATTAGATATAGTGGTTCCAAATTACGAACCATACAGACCAAATACAGAAGGAATTTTCACAATCAATCCTATGATTGAAGAAGTGTTGCCATTTATCGACTGGAATTATTTCTTCTTCTCATTACAATTTTATGGAAAATATCCTGAGATATTGAAGGATAACACTGAAGCAAATCAGGTTTTTGAACATGCAAATAGCGTATTGGCAAATATAATAACAAATAAACTTCTTACCATCGAAGCAAGATTCGGTGTTGTTAAGGCGGCTAATATCGGTGACGATGTCGTCAGATTATCAGATGGTTCAAAGAGCGTTGACCTTCCGATGTTGAGACGTCAGACTAAGATGCAAGACAGTGTTTCTATTGCCGACACTGTTGGTCGTGACGATTATCTGGGAGTGTTTGCTTTGTCGGCTGGCATTGGCTTGTCGAAACTGATGTCGGAGGCAGCGACTCCATACGACGCCTTGATTATCAAACTTCTTGCAGACCGACTCACTGAAGCTACCGGAGAATATCTACATTATAAGATACGTTCCGATTATTGGGGATTCGATAAGTCGCCATTCTCATTCGATGAGAAACAATACCAAGGAAGAAGAATGTGTTTCGGTTATCCAGCATGCCCTGACCATTCCTTGAAGAAACGCGTGTTTGAATTCTTGGAAGTTGAGAATCATACAAATATGAAACTTACAGATAGTTACATGATTACTCCAGAAGAATCATTGTGTGGATTGTTCACTTCAAGAGGAGGCTACTTCTCAGTAGGTCGCATCGATGAAAAACAACTCGAGCATTATTCAAAATACGCTGGATTGTCTGTAGAAAAATTAAAAGAGTTATTACCTAACAATATTTGATATTTAAGATGAAAGTCATTGATATTTATAATTCTTTGCAAAACACAGGAAAAAAAGGCTTTTCGATAGAGATATTGCCTCCAGTAAAAGGCACGAGTCTCGACGATATTGAGAAGTCGCTTCTTCCTATCATACCATTGAATCCGCAGTTTATAAACATCACCTTTCATGCTCCGGTAAGGAAGTTCGTTAATAATGATAATGTGACTACTTTGGTGGAGTCGCATCCAAGAACAGCGACGGCTGCCGTGGCAGGTGCACTCAAAAGAAGAACTGGTATAGAAGTGGTACCTCATTTAGCATCAGCAGCTTACACTAAATTACAACTTGAAGACTTCGTCATCGACTTCTCATACGAAGACCTTGATAATATATTTGTGATACGTTCCGATAAAGACCCGCTCGATTCCAGATTCAGAGTTAATCCTTTCGGTCATAGCAACGCAGAAGGCTTGGTTGAGCAAATCGCTAATCTTTCAAAAGGAATATATCACGACAAATTCGTCAAAGACCCTACGCCATTGAATTTCTGTCTCGGCGTGGCGGCTTATCCTGAAAAACATCAGGAAGCGACATCATTGGAAGAAGACATAAAATATCTTAAACAAAAAGTCGATAAAGGCGCATCATACATAGTGACGCAGATGTTTTTCGATAACGAGAAGTTTTATTCTTTCATCGATAAATGTAATAAAATAGGAATCAACGTGCCTATCATTCCTGCACTTAAACCTTTGTCGTTGGCGTCGCATCTCGTGTCGTTGCCTAATACATTCAGCATCACTATGCCAAAAGAATTGGAACAAGCGATATCGAAAATTTCTGACGATAAAGACGCCGTCAAAAAAGTCGGAATGGAATGGTGTTTGAAACAGTCGGAAGACTTGCTGCGACAAGGTTTTCCTCTCATTCATTATTTCACAATGGGAAGAATGCACGACTTAGCAGAGAATTTGCCGAAGATATTTTAATGGCAATGAGCTCATAACGGAAAAGTTCTTAGTTCTTAGTTCTGAGCTCTTAGTTCTTAGTTTTTAGCTCAATAAGTGGCATAAATTTTGTATTTTCCTCAACCCTCTAATAAAAAATTATTAATAGAAATTTATCACATTTTTATGAAAAAAATAACATCATTGTTTTTACTTCTTACCTTATTAATTATATCATATAATGTTTTTGCTACAGAAGTAGAAATGCCTTCAGAACCTGAAATTAAAGGTAAAGTTATTGATATAGAGACTAATGGACCGCTGGAATATGCTACTGTTAGTCTTTTTAATTCTCAAGACTCGACACTTGTAACTGGCGTTATCACAGATATGAAAGGTGCGTTTTCGCTCAAGACAAAGCCTGGTAAATATTATGTCGTGATACAATTTATGGGCTATGAACCTAAGACCATAAATATAAATCTTAAAGAAAATGTTTCTCTTGGAAATATTGTAATGCATCCCGACTCTGCATTGCTTGAGGAAGTTGAAGTCGTGGCCGAAAAAAGTACGATGACGATGACTCTCGACAAACGCGTTTTTAATGTTGGAAAAGATGTAAGTAGCACTGCTGGCAATGCTATTGAAGTTCTTGACAATATTCCTTCGGTCAATGTTGACGTGGAAGGTAATGTCAGCCTTCGTGGCGACAGCGGCGTGCAAATCCTCGTCGATGGCAAAGTGTCTGGTCTCGCTGGCGTCAGCACTCAAGATGCTCTTCGTAGCCTCCAGGCTGATATGATTGAAAAAATCGAAGTCGTGACAAACCCATCGGTGCGTTACGACGCAGAAGGTACAGCTGGTATCATTAATATCGTTCTTAAAAAAGATAAACGTAGGGGCTTCAACGCTTCCGTTGACCTCCGTGGCGGATTCCCAGTACAATGGGGCGAGAAATTCTTCAAAGAAGACTTCCCATTCCAGACAGGCGTGGGCGCAAGTCTTAACTATAGATTCAAAAAATTCAACGTCTTTGCTAACTACGGATTCAACTATCGCGACGACATCAGCGATGGCTACACTATGACAGAATATTTCGAAGATTGTCTCTATGACCCAGCACTCAAAAATCATGACGACGCAACACAGATAACAGAACAGTTTTCTTATCGTAACAGAAATAGAAAAGGTCATAACATTCGCGGCGGCTTCGACTATTATATCACGGATAATGACATCATTACGTTAAGCGCAATGTATCGCCAATCTAAAGGTCATAACACTCCAAGCGTTACTTATATCGATAATTTCCCTTTTAAAGACTTGCAGAATTTCTCTAGACGTACTGAAGATTGGTTTAACGATAGACCAATGATGGAATATACTCTTTCTTATGATAAATATTTTGGAACTAAAGATAATTCGCTTAAAGCTTCTGTGCGTTATTTCACAAATTCTGATACAGAATGGTCAGACATCGTCGATGCAGAATTTTTGACACAAGAAGATATGGATTTTAATATTCCTTCTTTATCTTTAAATCAGAATACTCATGCTCAAGAAAATCAACAGAACCTTCAAGCTACAGTAGACTTTGTTCATCATTACGGACTTTCAGTTGTAGAATTCGGAGGAAAATATACAAACCAACTCATCAATAATAATTTGGAAGTGAAGGAAAATGGAATAATCCTTCCAGATTATACTCACGATTTCGATTATAATCAACAAGTTGCAGCTCTTTATGCTATCTACGGAAGAGAATTCGGACGTTTCTCAGGACAACTCGGTCTTCGTTCTGAGTTTACACTCATTGATACATATTTTAAAGATAAAGACGAAAGAAACGATCAGAAATATCTCAACATCTTCCCAACAGGTCACTTGAATTATTCATTGACAGAAGTGGATCAGATTCAGGCAAGTTACGCACGTCGTATCCGTCGTCCTTGGTATCATCAGATGGCGCCTTTCCATTCTTTCAATGACGACCGTAACATCAGAACTGGTAACCCAGCCTTGAAACCTACATTTACAGATAGTTACGAGATTTCATATCTTCGTTTCTGGGATAAAGGTAATGTCAACTTCACAGCATATTATCGTCACAGCACCGACGTGACACGTCATTTCACTACAGTTATAGGTGATGTTTCTTACAGCCGTCCAGAGAACTTCGGTATCAGCGATGATTACGGTCTCGAGCTCGTAGGTTCATTGGATATTGTAAAATGGTTTAATATCAACGGAAGTATCAATTTCTTCAAATCGAACACCGTCGGTGACTGGAATGGAAGACATTATGTGACAGATTCATATAACACATTTGCGCGTCTTGTTGCTAAATTCAGAGTGAAGAAAGTGTGTGACTTCCAACTTACAGGACGTTATATGGGACCTCGAGAAGAACCTCTCGGCTACCGCGATGCCAACTATTGGTGCGACTTCGCAGCATCACGCGATATCTTAAATAAGAATGCTACAATTTCTCTTAACATACGCGACGTCTTCGGCAGCAGACAACACGGCGGTGAGTCATGGGGCGACAACTTCTGGCAATACAGCGAAAGCACTTGGAGTACAACATCAGTGACACTCAACTTCAACTATCGCATCAACCAACAACAGAAGAGAAGAATGCCACAATCATCAGGCGGCGACGACGCTTATGAAGGCGGCGAAGGAATGGAGATGTATTAAGAGCTAATCTTCAGCGTCTTGCGTTTCTTTGCATCTTAGCGATAAATAAAAGAGGACATCAAATTTGATGTCCTCTTTTCGTGTTGATTCGTGTTGATTTGTGGATTATTCTATCACGATTTCGTCGCAGAATATCCAGCCTGGTTCGCCAGCACCGACGTGCCAATCAGGACAAGCGTCGATTTTCTTTGCAACCATTTTGATATATCTTGCGGATAATTTCTTGTCGAAAGAGAACTCGTGAAGAACAGGGTCTTCTGTCTCTTGTGAGATTGTGTTATTCATAACACCAATCGACTTGAAGTTTTTACCGTCGTTAGATACGAAGAACTCGACTTGTTTTGGCATAAAAATCCATGATTTTTGGTCTTGCAAGAAACTACCAGCCAATCTGTTGATTTCTTGAACTTCGCTTAAGTCGACAGTAGCGACCAAGTCGACGCCGTGATAACCTTGCCATGTGCCGACGCGGAAGTTATTGCTGCCTCTTTGGTAGTCGATGAGCGCGATGTCACCGCCGGCTTCATATTGTGAGTTGTATCTGTTCTCGATTTTTATTGTTCTTCCAGCAGCGATTTTCTTGAAGTTGCCTTCAACGACATTGCTCTTCTTGCCGTCTTTCACTGCCACGACCATCACGTCAGAACTTTGGTCGATTACGAATGGTTCTGTGTATAATGTGCTGTTTTCATCAGGAGTGCTGCCGTCTGTTGTGTAATACATCTTGACGTCAGAGTCTAAATGACTTAACTCAACGTTTAATGTTTCAAAGAAAACATCAGAAGCCACTTTGATGATAGGAGCAGTCACGATGATAGGACCTTCAATCTTTTGTGTTGGACAATTTTCAGCTTCTGTAGCCCATGTCGATTTGCGGCTGTTTGTCATTATGAATTCTAACTTTCCGCCGTTATGAACTTCGTCAAAGTAGATGTAACTGCGGTTCAAAGGTTTTCCGTTAAGTTTTACAGATTCGATATAACGATTTTCTCTTGATAGATTCTTTGCTGTGACGGTGAAAGTCTTGCCGTTTTCAAGGTTGACAGTCATTTCGTCGAAGTGAGGCACGCCTATTACATAATAACCGCTTGCTGGTGTGACAGGGTAGAAGCCCATTGCGCTCATGACATACCAAGCTGACATTTGTCCGCAGTCTTCGTTGCCACATAAGCCATCAGCTTGGTCTGTGTATAATTCGTACATTATTTTGTTGACGAACTTCTGTGTTTGAGAAGGTTTGCCTAAATAATTATAAAGGTAAGCCATATGATGGCTAGGTTCGTTGCCGTGAGCGTATTGACCGATGAGACCGGTGATGTCAGATTGTACGCGACCTGTCAACTCAGATGAAGAATTGAAGAGTTCGTTGAGTTTTCTTGTGTAAGCTGTTGTTCCGCCCATCATCTCGATGTGAGTGTTGATGTCTTGAGGAACGAAGAAATTATATTGCCAAGTGTTAGCTTCTGTGAGCATGAAGTTGACTTGTGTTGGGTCGAAAGGTGTTACGAAGCAACCGTTTCTTTTTCCGCGGAAGAATTTATCTGTAGGTTCGTATAAGTTTTTGTAATATTGAGCTCTTTGATAGAATTCGTCAGCGAGTTCTTTTTTGCCGAGAGCTTCAGCGAGACGAGCGATGCACCAGTCGTCGTAAGCATATTCGAGGGTTTTTGATACAGATTCGCCTTCGCAGTTAGCAGGAATGAAACCGTATTCTTTGTAGCAACTCAAGCCGAATTGGTCTTCGCGAGCTGTTTTTACCATAGCTTCCAACGCTTTTTCGTAGTCGATGCCTTCGAGTCCGCAGAAATAAGCGTCGGCGATGACAGGAATAGCGTGGTAACCAATCATACAGTTTGTCTCATTAGCGGCGAGTTCCCATACAGGAAGAAGACCGCCGGTCTCGTAGTTATTAATAAAGGTGTTAATGATGTCGATACTACGTTCTCTTTGGATGAGAGTGAGCAAAGGATGTTCTGTTCTGAAAGTGTCCCATAAAGAGAAAACAGTGTAACGAGGTTTGTCGCTTTGATAGACTTTCTTGTCGTGAGCGCGGTAGCGACCGTCGACGTCAGAGAAAAGGTTTGGCACTACGAAACAGTGATATAAAGAAGTGTAGAAAATATCTTTGTCTTCTTCATTAACGACAGTGTTGATTTGTATGCGGTTTAATTCGTCGTTCCATTGTTGGTAAGTCTTTGCTGTCAAAGCGTCGAAGTCGAAGTCGTTGAGTTCAGAAGCGAGGTTTTTCTTTGCGCCTTCAACGTCTACTGCAGAAGTAGCGACGCGCATCACGATAGGATTGCCGTCTGTAGCGTCGAAGTCGAGCCAAGCTTGAAGGTCTTTGCCCTCAGCGTGTTTCATATTAGGATTTTCAATATTGTCGGAACAAATTCCATATCCAGTGAAAGGTTTTGAGAATTCAGCATAAAAATAAAGATATTGATCTTTAGCCCACTGACCTGTACGACGGAATCCGCTGATGGCGTTGTCGCTTTCTATAGTGATGAAAGATTCGTATATTGTTTCAGCTGAAGTGTTTGATTCCTGAAGTTCAACGATGATATGAGCATCGTTTGTTTGTGGGAATGTGTAACGTTGCATTGCTACGCGTTCGCCAGCTGTGAGTTCTACCTTAATATTATAGTCATCGAGAATAACAGAATAATAAGCTGCTTTTGCAACTTCGTTTTCATGTTTGAATGAAGAACTATATTCTTTAGAATCGAAAGAAGGCTTTCCTGTGACAGGAGCAAAGCGGAAATCGCCATAGTCGTTGCAGCCTGTGCCAGTGAGGTGAGTGAGGCTGAAACCTAATATTGTGGTATCGGAAATGTGGTAACCAGAGCAACCGTCCCATGAGTCCATACGAGTGTCGGGACTATTTTGTATCATACCGAAAGGAGCAATAGCACCAGGGTAGGTGTGGCCATGACCGCCAGTTCCGACGAACGGATTTACATACTGAGCCAAATCTTGTTTCTCATTTTTTTGTGTAGAACATGAGAAAAATAAGAAACTAATCGCGATAATTAATAAGGTGATTCTTTTCATTTTAAGTAATTAATTATGGTGTAATTTGTTTTCAATAAATATTCGGTAAAAATACTTAATAATTCGTTATGGTGCAAGGTTTACTTTAACATAAAATTAATTTTAAAAAAACTATTTTTTTTACCTTATGACTTTTATTTTTATTATATTTGCAGGCTGAAAAGTAGAAATTTATTTAATCACTTAATTTAATAATTTATCAAATGAAAAAAGTTCTTTTACTTTCTTTAGGTCTCGTTATGGGACTTGGTGCATTCGCACAACAAACAGCAGTTAAGTCATTATCTGCTCCAGTTAAAGCAACTTACGAGAAAAAAAATCTCGGTAAAGAAGTTGTAGAAGGTACAGCAACATTCGTAGCAACAGGCGTTCAAAGCGTTGTTACAAATGAAGGCGATTTATACATGGACGCTGAAACAATGTACACAACTTATGACTTACAATCAAACAGTATTGTAGCAAACCGTATGTACCAACTTAAAGACGGTTCTGTAGCAGTTACAGCAACTATGTCAAGAAGTGAATTCGATGCAGAATTCTTAGATCGTGGTACAGGTTACAACTTTGCAGATCGCGGTAAAGTAGGTAAATGGGGTGGTATCTCTGGCATTCGCGTTGAAGCTAAAACAGAAGCTGGCGCTGAAGCTGACATGAGAACAGGTTGGCCAACAATCGCTCCTTACGGTGCAGAAGGCGAAATCCTCGTTAACCACGCTGACGGTCTCAACTATTGGGTTAGAGAAAAAGCTGGTGAAGGCCTCTGGGACGGTCCTCACGCTATTCCAAATCCAGAAGGCGTTGACGAAATCGTTTATGGTAAAGATAAGAAATTAGCATGGCCAAGAATCGTTACAACAGGTGAAAACAATGAAGTTCTCCACATCTTCGCAGCTGTTTCAGGTGACTCAAGCGTAGCTCAATACTATCTCCGCACATCTGACCTCAACGAATGGGACATCCAATTCTCTCCACTTGCAATGGATTCTCTCCACATCGACGTTTATGCAGCTGACGACTATGCAGTATCAGCAAACGGTGAAAATATCGCTGTTGTTTATAGCACAGGTATGGCATCACACGTTATGCTCTATGAATCAAACGACGGTGGTGACAACTGGACAAGCAGAATCGTATGGGAAAGCCCACTTCACGGTAAAGACTGGGCAACAGATTCAACAACATTAGTTTCTAAAATCTATGCTCCTACACACGCTTCTGTAGCTATCGGTCAAGACGGCGTTTCTCACGTTGCTCTCGGCGTTGGTCTCTACGACCACGATGAATTAGGCTGGTCATACAGCTTATACATGGGTATCATGACTGACGGTGTTGCTTACTGGAACGACACAACAGCATGGGAATTAGGTCTCGAAGAAAACATGATTCTCACAGCAGTTGATACAGTAGAAGTTGAAAAAGAAGAATTAGTATACGCTGACTCAATTATCGTTGTTGATTCAACAGAAGTTGAAGGCGAAATGACTTATACATACGACACAATCCAAGTTGTTGTTGACACAACAATTGTAAAAGTTGACGAAATCGTTTACGACACAACATTCACAGTTGATACAGTTGCTGTATTAAGCCCAATCCGTTCATTACAAGACGATAGCCTCAAACACGCTTTGAGATTATGGTGGCCAAGCGAAACTAACCCAGACGCTATCACAATGGACCCAAGAAACTTCTGCGCATGGATGCCTCCACACAATGAAAATGGTTACAACGAATTCGACTATAAAAACCAATATACAGGTTCTGACGCTGGTACAGCTGGTGACTATTTAGTATCACACGGTCTTACAGCTTATCCTTCAATCGCTGTTGACCCAGCTGGTAACTTAGCAGTTGCTTACTCATCACCAGACTTGAACCGCGCTATGTGGAACAACGCTTACTACATGAGATCTATCTTCGTTAACTACAAACCAGTTGACTCAGCTTACTGGTGGCAAGGTAGCGATGTATTCTACCAAAGCCTCTATGAAGATTTCGTACACTCAGGTGACGAAGCTACATATATCTCAGCTGTAAGTACTCCAGTTAATGAAAACGAATTCTGGTTCTCATGCTTATCAGATGATACTCCAGGTTTCTACACAGGTACTACAACATCACAAGCTAACATCTCAACAAGTATTGTTAACGTATTCAAAGTTAACACAGCTGTTGGTTTAACAGAAGAAGAAGAAGAAATTGGCGTAGGTGAAACAATTGATGTTGTTTACAATATCTTCCCTAACCCAGCTTCAGAATATGTATGCATCAGCTCTTCAAATGACGCTAACGCAACAGTTACATTCACAAATATCGCTGGTCAAACAGTTAAAGTTGTTAACACAAACTTAACAACAGGTAACAACTCAATCGTTATCAACGATCTTAACAGCGGTGTTTACTTCTGCACAGTAACAGCTAATGGCTTCAGCCACACATCAAAAGTTGTTGTTAAATAATAGAAGATAACACTTCCTTTATAAAAAAAAAGAGCGGTCTTTGGATCGCTCTTTTTTTTTGACTATTGACCATTGGCTATTGACCATTGGCTATTGACCATTGGCTATTGGCTATTGACCATTGACTGTTGACCATTGACTTTATTGATTGTTTGAAATTGTCGATAAAGCAGTTTTAAATCGTATGAGAGGCGTTTTGTTCGTATTTGTATAAAATCTTTGGATTGGTATGAATATGTCTTAGAAACGGCTGTTTTGCCCTTATGGTGTTCTTTTAAAGAGAGAAATAAATGTAAGATAAGACGACGCTATATTAGTTAGGAGTTAGGAGTTAGGAGTTGTAGAGACGTCACCCCTATGGCGTCTCTACGGATTTCTGGAATTAACGGAATTATGGATTTCTAGGGTTTTGTTTGGTTTTAATCGCTGCCAATGCGTTAGGGATTGGAGCGGCATCCTTTGCGAGCGGGAACGGGAACGAGTTTCGGGGACGGGGCGAGGTCACTGAGCTTGTCGAAGTGCCGAGGTCTGATTTTTGGTAAGCGAGACGGAAATGGAGCGAGCAAAGATAT
>JAFOBJ010000040.1 GCA_017381865.1 Bacteroidales bacterium | reverse complement strand
GCCGTTCCTCCGGAACTTCAATATTAGAATATATTGGTAAATATTTTAAATTTAGGATAGAAAAAAAGACAGGTAATTTGGGCTGTTTTGTATGCCCATTACCTGTCTTTTTTTCGCTCAACTGCCAACCATTTTTGGCAATTATATCAAAAAAAGCGGTCGAATGACCGCTTTTTTATTAGTATCTGTAAATATCTGACTTGTAAGGACCGTCGACTGAAACGCCGATGTAGTCTGCTTGTTCTTGTGTGAGTCGTGTCAATTTAACGCCGATTTTTTCAAGGTGTAATCTAGCTACTTCTTCATCGAGATATTTTGGCAAACAGTAGACATCAACTGGGTAATTGCCTCTGTTTTTCCATAAGTCTAACTGTGCTAATGTTTGGTTTGTGAATGAGTTACTCATCACGAAGCTAGCGTGACCTGTTGCGCAGCCGAGGTTAACCAAACGACCTTCTGCCAAGATGAATATTGAGTTGCCATTAGGCAAGATATATTTATCGACTTGAGGTTTGATATTGACTTTCTTAACGCCTTCGAGTCTTTCCAAAGCAGCGACTTGGATTTCATTGTCGAAGTGACCGATGTTACATACGATAGCTTGGTCTTTCATTTGGAGCATAGACTCGAGAGTAACGACGTCGCGGTTGCCTGTACATGTAACGTAGACATTACCTTCTGCCAAAGCTTCTTCAATTGTTGTGACTTCGAATCCTTCCATTGCAGCTTGGAGAGCGCAGATAGGGTCGATTTCTGTCACGATAACTCTTGCACCGTAAGAGCGCATTGAGTGAGCGCAGCCTTTACCGACATCGCCGTAACCAAGAACGACAACGACTTTACCAGCGAGCATAACGTCAGTAGCGCGTTTGATACCGTCAGCGAGAGATTCGCGGCAACCGTATAAGTTATCGAATTTTGACTTTGTAACGCTGTCGTTAACATTGATAGCAGGAACGAGGAGTTTGCCTTGTTCTTTCATCTGGTACAAGCGGTGAACGCCTGTTGTTGTTTCTTCAGAAACGCCTTTCCAGTTAGCGACGACTTCATGCCAAAAGTTAGGATTTTCTTCGTAAGTAGCTTTGATGACTGACATAAGAGCTTCTTCTTCAGCATTTGTTGTAGCGACATTCAAAAGTGAAGGGTCGTTTTCGCAGTCGTAGCCTTTATGTATTAATAATGTAGCGTCACCGCCATCGTCAACGATGAGGTCTGGACCTTTGCCGTCGGCGAATGTCAAAGCTCTTTTTGTACACCACCAGTAATCTTCCAAAGTCTCGCCTTTCCATGCGAACACTGCTGTTCCAGTTTCTGCGATAGCTGCAGCTGCGTGGTCTTGTGTTGAGAAAATATTGCAGCTTGCCCAGCGTACTTCTGCGCCGAGAGCGACTAATGTCTCAATCAAGATTGCAGTTTGGATTGTCATGTGCAAAGAACCGCTGATGCGAGCTCCTGCTAAAGGTTTTTCTTCGCCATATTTTTTACGAAGTGCCATCAAACCAGGCATTTCGTGTTCTGAAACTTCAATTTCTTTTCTTCCCCAGTCAGCGAGAGACATGTCTGCTACTAAATATGGAAGATCGTTTTGTTTTAATTTTTCGTTCATAATATGATGTTTTATGTTTAATTCTGTTGAGATTGCAAAGATATAAAAAAGTCAACAAGACTACAAGACTACAAGACAACAAGTTTTTCAATTAGGAGTTAGGATTTTTTACTAAAACTATTAACTCTAAACCTTAAACTATAAACTTTATTTTGGGCGTTCCGGCAAAGCCGTCGGGCTTTCCGCTATATCTTTGCTCGCCTCATTCCCGTCTCGCAAAATCAAACCTCGGCACTTCGACAGGCTCAGTGACCCGTTCCCGTCTCCGAAACCAATCCCCGACCAGCTCGCAAAGGATGCCGCTCCAATCCCTAACGCATAGAGGGCGATAATTATTGAGCTGCGAGCTATGAGCATGGGGTGCTGTGTTTGTTGAAGCAAATTTCCTTCTCGCAAAGACGCAGAGAACCGCAGAGAATTACTTTGCGACACTTTGCGCCTTTGCGAGAAACTTTCAATTATCCTAAAATCCTTCAAGGCTCATTGTCACTGTTGGAATTAACAACAATCCACCGAGTATTATCATCAACAAGATAAATTTCCAAGCCCATTTGAACCATTTCTGATATGGAATCTTCGCTACGCCAAGTGCCGCGATAAGAACTCCTGATGTCGGGGTTATCATATTGGTAAAACCGTCGCCGAACTGGAACGCCATCACTGTTGCCTGACGGCACACTCCGATTAAGTCGCTGAATGGAGCCATAATCGGCATCGTTATCGCCGCCTTTGCTGAACCTGAAGGAATTACGACATTGACGATAGTCTGTATCGCATACATAATTTCTACTGATGCTATCTTTCCTAAGTCGGTCATTGACTTTGACAAACCGTATAATATCGTGTCGATGATTCCGCCTTCTTGAAGAACGATTACGATGCCACCAGCGAGACCAACAACGACAGCCGCTGATAAAATATCGCCCATACCTTCAATAAAAAGTTTCGCTATCTCATTGGCAGTCTTACCGATAGCCATACCGCTAGCAATACCCATCACTAAGAATAAAGTAGCGATTTCCATCACATACCAGCCATAACCCATAACACCGACAATAAGATAAATTATCGTATATAGCAATATTAAAAGTATGAAGTTATGAACAGTTTTTCTTAATGACAAAGGTCCGACAATAGCAAATATCGCTGTCAATATTGGAATGAATGGCGCTGTAAATGAAGCATTTCCTACTGTCAATGTTGTTTTAGGATAATAGAATGAAAATATCGCCATCGCAACGAGCAACATTCCATAGACGTACCACGATTGTTTTGTCTTTATTTTTTCGTATTCCTGTTGACCATCAACAACATGCGTTCTCCAATAAGCGTCTTCGTCGTACATCATCGATGACTTAGGATTACGTTTCACTTTTTTAGCATAAAACAAAACAAATGCAATAGTTACAATATTGATAATCACCCAACAGAATATTCTGTAACCTATTCCCGAGAAAAGTGGCACTTCCGCTATTCCTTGAGCGATGCCGATGGTAAACGGATTCAATATCGCGCCAGCGAAACCGACATGAGCCGCGACATAAACCATGCAAACACCCACGATAGAGTCATAACCCATTGATATTGCTAGAGGTATGACGATAATGATAAATGCTATACATTCTTCGCTCATACCAAACACCGCACCGAATAAGCTGAACAACAACATTACCAACACGATGATTATGTTATCAACGCCAAGATATTTTATAAACCTATAATTTTCAAGTCGTTTGGTAAATTTCAAGAAAGAAAATATTCCCATATCGATGGCGTGGCTCTTATTCATAATCCAGAAGGCTCCGCCTATTATCAATATGAAAACTATGATGGAACTTTGTTTTTCAAATCCTTTGAATAATGCAGAGAATATCTGCCAAGTCTGTGGTTCTGAATGATATTGGTCTTGGTATTGTTCTGGTAATTGGTCTTGGTAATAAAACTGTAACTCTGTCTTTTCTACACCGTTTTCTAATACGTTTTCTTTAACATAAAAACCAGGTTTGACGAACCATGTCATCACAGCTGCAATGACGATTATAAAGAAAACGATGACAAATGTGTGGGGTACTTTTTTCATTGAACTAAGGCTATTGGCTTTTGAACTAAGGCTTTTGAACTAAGGCTATGGAACGTTTTAGGTTCTTAGCTCTTAGTTCAAAGTTCTTAGTTCTATTATAACATAAAGAAACTCATCAATACACCTGCTGCTACTGCTGAGCCGATGACGCCAGCTACGTTAGGAGCCATAGCGTGCATGAGGAGATGATTTGACGGATCGTATTTCTGACCTTCCACTTGAGATACGCGAGCGCTGTCAGGCACTGCAGAAACGCCTGCATTACCGATGAGCGGATTGATTTTGTCGCCTTCTTTCAAGAAGAGATTCATAAACTTAACACATAAGATACCACCTGTTGTGGCAATCATGAATGACAATGCGCCCAAACCAAATATCAACAATGACTCTTTGGTGAGGAACACGTCAGCTTGTGTTGAAGCACCGACAGTGACGCCTAACAATATTGTCACGATGTCGATGAGAGCGTTGCTTGCAGTATTGGCAAGGCGTTTTGTCACGCCGCTTTCTTTCAACAAGTTACCGAAGAACAACATACCAAGGAGCGGCAATGCTGAAGGGCTGATGAATGTTGTTAAAAGAAGTCCCACGATAGGGAAGCAGACTTTTTCTGTCTTGCTTACAGCGCGAGGCGCTTTCATGTGGATGACGCGTTCTTTCTGTGTTGTGAGCAGTCTCATGATAGGAGGCTGGATAAGTGGCACGAGTGCCATATAAGAATACGCTGCAATCGCAATAGGTCCGAGGAGATGAGGAGCCATCTTTGATGACAAAAATATCGCGGTTGGACCGTCAGCGCCGCCGATGATACCGATAGCACCAGCTTCTTTGAAGTCGAAGCCTAGATACAAGGCACCGATGAATGTCAAGAAGACGCCTATCTGCGCAGCTGCACCTATTATCATAAGACGTGGCTGTGAAATCAATGATGAGAAGTCGGTCATCGCGCCGATGCCCAAGAAAATGAGCGGAGGATAGATACCTTGGCGGACGCCAAAATAGAGATAATTCAAAACGGAACCTTCTTGATAGATACCTGTCTGAATATTCAATTTAAAAGCTTCATTTATCGTTGCCAAAGCGCTTGCTTCATTCATGTTTTCAGGCAACACAATTGCGCCTGATGCAAACATTTCATTGAAACGGCTTATGGCTTCGTCAAGTTCCAATTTAATATTCTCGCCTGAGAAAAGACTTACCATCAGAGCTTGTGCGTCTTGCAGATTCGACTGCAGAAGTCCTTGATCTGCAAGTTCTTGAAGATGTGATAAAGCATCGCTAAGACCGAAGGTATATGTCTGTAAGAATGGAATATTACCTATTATAATACCCGTACCGATTGGTATCAGGAGCATAGGCTCGAAGTCATATTTAATGGCGAGAAAAATAAATACAAACGCAACAAGAATCATAATGATGTTGCCTCTTGTTGCGTTTTTAAAACCTGTAAAAGCGATAAAGTTGTACAATCCATCGGCGAAATCCTGACCTATGGTAGATTCTTCATTTACCTGAGTCACTGCTATTTCTGTCGCATTGTCGGTGAATACGCGTTCAGCCATTGCTGTGTTAGATGTCACGAGGGCGTGAAGCACGAAGAGCACCGCTACAAGTGCGAGTATGACGATGGATTTTCTTCTTATTGTATTTTGCTTAGGTTTCATAACAAAAATTAACCTATTATAGCCAAAACTGCACCTTGAAGAACGTTATCGCCAACTCTAACTTTAATATCTTTTATCACGCCGTCTGTTTCAGCGAGAAAGTTGTTTTCCATTTTCATTGCTTCGTACATCAAAATCTTGTCGCCGCGTTTCACTTGGTCGCCGACATTGACGAAGATTTGCATGATTGTGCCTGGAAGTGGAGCCACTGCTTTAACGCCGTTAGCGTCGCCTGCTGGAGCTGCTGGTGTTGCTGCTGGAGCTGGAGCTGCCTTTGGACGTGGAGCGATAACTGGTTTTGCTTCTTCTTTTTCACGTTCTACGTCAACCTCGTATTGTGTGCCATTGACAACAACTTGAGCTTTGTCGTTTTCGAAGCTTTGTACTTCTACTTCATATTGTTTTCCACTTATAGTGAACTTAAACTTTTTCATAATTAATATCTGTTTAAATTATTTATTCCTAAAATTCTAGAATTCCATGGTGAAGTGTAACGTGGCTGTACTCTCTTGATTGTGAGAACGCCTGACTCTTCATCATGAACTTCCATCGACATTGACAATGCCAAGCCTATTGCAGCGATAACATCGTCTTGTATTGCTTTATTAACTTTAGAAGTCTTCATTCCTCTTGTTTTTAATTAATGTTGTTATTCATTCCATAGATTCTGGAGCACCATGGAGAGTTGCGACGTTCCACTCTTTTTATAGTGATGATGTCTGATTCTTCATCATGAACTCCTGTCGACATCGACAATGACAATGCCATAGCTATTGCAACCATGACATCGTCGTTTGTCGTTGTTTCTACGTTTTTACCACTATCGACTTCCACTTTATCTTTTTTATTGTCTTTTTTAAAGATAGCTTTCCAATCCATGTTAAGAAGTTTTAACAATCCAGAAAAGACAAGGTACAACACTATCAAAGCGGTAATAACGATAAGGAAACCGCTGATAGTAACTACCCAGCCTTTGGCTTGTAAACCTTCTTGTATTGCTAATAAAGACAAATATAAAGTATTCATCGTCTTAATTTTTAGAGTGGAATATTACAATGTTTCTTAGGAGGATTTGTATCTTTCTTAGTTTCTAAAGCGTGTAAAGCTCTGATTATGCGGAAACGAGTGTTGCGTGGTTCGATAACGTCGTCGATGTAACCGAATTTAGCTGCATCGTATGGG